>DATCOR010000114.1:0-6246 GCA_036564585.1 Candidatus Limnocylindria bacterium
CTCCTCGACACGCCGGTCGAGCACCGGATCACGTACCGCCACAAGCCGACCGAGTCGCTGAACGACGTGACCCAGAACCACGGCCACGTCGCGTTCCTGTTCGCGGCGCACCGGGCGAGCGTCGACGTCGATCTCGGGACCGGCCTCGTGAGCGTGGTGCAGGTCGCGACGGCGCAGGACGTCGGGAAGGCGATCAATCCCATCGCGGTCATCGGCCAGATCGAGGGCGGGATCGCGCAGGGCCTGGGTCTCGCGGTGATGGAGGAGGTGATCCTGAAGGACGGCGCGGTGAAGAACGCGTCGTTCACCGACTACCTGCTTCCGACGGCGCTCGACATGCCGCCCGTCGTGACCGACGTCATCGAACATCCGCATCCCGACGCGCCGTACGGCGCGAAGGGCGTCGGCGAGCCACCGACCATCTCGAGCACGCCCGCGATCGTCGCCGCGATCCGCGCCGCGACCGGCCGCGAGCTCAATCGCGTACCCGTGCGGCCCGACGACATCGTGTTCGGCACGGTCGCGCGATCGGGCTGGGCTATCGTCCCGGGCATGGACCCGCGGGCGGCGAAGCGCGCGTGACGACCGAGCTCGACCCGCAGCAGGTCGCCGGCTACCTCGAGGCGAGCTGCGCGCTCATCGAGGCGGAGCTCAAAGCACTCGGCGACGACGCCAGCTGGCACCAGGCGAGCGGCGAGTGGTGCGCACGCGAGGTCGTCGGCCACATCGTCGAGGCGGAGAAGCGTGGATTCGCCGGCCGCATCCGGATCATCCTCGCCAACGACCGTCCGAAGCTCGAGGCGTGGGACCAGGACGCTGTCGAGAAGGAGCGCAACGACTGCGCCCGGGTCACCGACAGCCTGTGGATGGAGTTCATGGGCCTGCGGCACGACTCGGTGAACCTCGTTCATTCGCTCAAGCCGAGCGATCTGGATCGGAGCGGCATGCATCCGAAGGTCGGCGAGCTCAAGGTGCGCTGGTTGCTGCACGAGTGGATCTCGCACGACCGCAACCACACCAAGCAGTTGCTCTCCATCGCCCAGGAGCGCGTGTGGCCGCACATGGGCAACTCGCAGCAGTTCAAAGGAGAGTGACGACCTGATGCCGATCCATCTGCGCGCGCAGCCGGGCGACTACGCCGAGGCCTGCCTCCTGCCCGGCGATCCGCTCCGGGCGAAGTACATCGCCGAGACCTACTTCACGGATCCGAAGCAGGTGAACGGCGAGCGCGGCCTCCTCGGGTACACCGGCACGTACCAGGGGACGAGGGTGTCGGTGCAGGGGACCGGGATGGGCAGCCCAGGTGCTGTGATCGTGTTCGAGGAGCTCATCCAGCTCGGGGTCAAGACGCTCATCCGCGTCGGCACGTGCGGCGGCCTGCAGCTCGGCCAGAAGCTCGGCGACACCATCGTCGCGATCTCCGGGGTATCCGCCGATTCGACGGCGGCACACCTGGTCGGGAACGAGCCGCACACCCCGACGGCGAGCTGGGAGCTCAGCCACGCCGCGGTGCACGCGGCGGAAGCGATGGGCCAGCCGGTGCACGTCGGTCCGGTCGCCTCGAGCGACCTCTTCTACAACCCCGACGAGGGCCAGTACCTGCGCTGGTCGAAGCGCGGCGTGCTCGCGGTCGAGATGGAGGCCGCTGCGCTGTTCACGGTCGCGGCCCTCAAGGGCGTGCGCGGCGGCTGCCTGTTGCTCGTCTCGGACATGGTCATCGACAAGACGTTCACCCGGATCAGCGACGAGGAGATGCGTGCCGCGGTCGATCGGATGACCCGGATCGCGCTCGCCGTCGCGACCGGACAACGCGCGCCCGCGTCCGCCGCGGCGAAGGGCTAGCGACGCTCGAGCTCGAGACGCTCAGGGCCGCGCCGAAGGTCCTCCTCCACGACCACCTCGACGGCGGGCTCCGGCCGAAGACCGTCGTCGAGCTCGCGAAGGAGCTCGGGTACGACGGGCTGCCGACGACCGATCCGGCCGAGCTCGGCCGGTGGTTCCACGCGAGCGCGGCGTCCGGCTCGCTGCCGCTCTACCTGCGCGGGTTCGCTCACACGATCGCAGTCATGCAGACGCCCGAGGCGGTCGAGCGGGTCGCCTACGAGTGCGGCGCGGATCTCGCAGCCGACGGCGTCGTCTACGCGGAGATCCGCTACGCGCCGGTCTTCTCGACGCAGCGGGGGATGAACCTCGAGCAGGTCACCGCGGCGGTCGCGCGCGGGTTCGACCGCGCCGAGCGAGATCATCCGATCCTGCTGCGACAGATCGTCTGCGCGATGCGCGACCGGACCGACTCGCTCGAGATGGCCGAGCTCGCCGTGTCGTTCCGCGATCGCGGGTGCGTCGGCTTCGACATCGCCGGCGAGGAGGCCGGGCACCCGCCGAAGGTCCATCTGGAGGCGTTCCAGTACTGCCGCCAGCAGAACTTCAGCATCACGATCCACGCCGGCGAGGCGTTCGGGCCGCCCTCGATCTGGCAGGCGCTCCAGTACTGCGGCGCGCACCGCATCGGCCACGGGGTGCGGCTCGTCGAGGACATGGCCATCAGCGGCGGCAAGGTCGTGAAGCTCGGGCAGCTCGCGGCGTACATCCGCGATCACCGGATCCCGCTCGAGGTCTGTCCATCGAGCAATGTCGACACCGGCGCGGTCGCGACGCTCGCCGAGCATCCGATCCGGTACTTCCTCCAGCAGAAGCTCCGCGTCACGGTGAACACCGACAACCGGCTCATGAGCGCGATCACCCTGTCCGAGGAGTTCCGCCGGCTCTCGGCGACGCTCGGCCTCACGCTCGACGACGTCGAGCGCCTGTCGATCAACGCGATGAAGAGTGCGTTCCTCGGCTACGACGAGCGCGTCGCGATCATCTACGACCGCATCAAACCGGGCTACGCGAAGCTCCGCGGAGAGCCGGCCCTCGCGTCCTACTCGCTAACACCCAGGGCGTGAGCATCCTCGCATCGTCGGCCGCTGACGCGTAGGGCGCTCAGCCTCCGGTCGTTACCGCCGGCTGCCTGAGCGGCAGCCAGAACGTGAACGTACTACCCCGGCCGACCTCGCTCTCGACCGAGATCGAGCCATGGTGCAGCTCGACGAGCGCTTTCGTGAGGCTGAGACCGAGGCCCGTTCCTTCGGAGCCCTGATCCGTGCCGCCTCGCGCCTGACGGAACTCTTCGAAGATCCGCTCACGATCCTCCTGAGCGATGCCGCGGCCTGAATCGCGAACGCTGACGCGGACGTTCGCGTCGTCGCGCACGCTCGCGACGGCGATCGTGCCCCCGTCAGGAGTGAACTTCACCGCGTTCGAGAGGAGATTGAAGATGATCTGCCTGACCTTCCGCTCGTCAGCGTTGATGACATCGACCCCATCGGTCGCGAGGTCGAGGCCGATGCGGTGGCTGGTCGCGCGTTCGCGGATCATGGTGAGCCCGTTCGACAGGGCTGCATTGAGGGAGAAGTCGGAGGGAGACAGCTCCATTCGGCCCGCTTCGACCTTCGACAGATCCAGGATGTCGTTGATCAGTGTCAGAAGATGCTGGCCCGACGTGCGGATGTCCTCGGTGTAGCTGGCCTGCCGGTCGTTCAAGTCTCCGAACATGCGCTGACCGAGAACATCGGCGAACCCGATGATCGCGTTGAGCGGCGTTCGGAGCTCGTGGCTCATGTTCGCGAGGAATTCGCTCTTGTGCTGGTTCGCTTTCGCCAACGCCGTGCCCGTGACCTCGAGATCGCTCATGAGTTGTGCGTTGCGCGTCAGCGACTCGCTCAAATGCCGTCGCTGCCGGACGACGCGACTCGCCGTAGCGGCGAAGAGCACGCTTCCGAGCAGGATGACCGCGGCGAGCGCGAGCCGAGCCAGACGCGCTTGGTCGAGCGATGCGTTGAGGTCGCCCTCGACGATGGCCGGTGAACGCACGGCGAGGACATGCCAGCCGCGCGTCTTCACATCGGCCATGCCGATCCACCGCTGCCCGCCGCCCAGCGGATCATCCGCCTCGGCGCTTCTGGCGCCGGCGAGTGCTGCGCTGGCCGCGGGTGAGGCCCGGAGATCCTGATCCGCGGCGGTGTCGAGCCCGAACGCATGCGTCGCGCGCAGGATGAGCCGCCCATTCCCGTCGATGAGGTAGATCTCATCCGCCGTGCTGAGCAATGGCGTCATCGCGAGACCAAGGAGGGGCACATCGAGCTCACCGACGACGACACCGGCCCTCGTGCCGCGGGCATCGGCAACGAACGCCGAAACTCCGACCGCTCGCCGCGGTGGACTCAGGGTGAAGCAGCCACAGTCGTTATCGGTCGTGTAGATGGCGGAGTAGAACAGCGGTGCGGCGCTCGTGACGCGCGTGAACGAGTCGCGAGCCGAGAGATCGTCGCCGATCTTGGTCCGGTCACTCAGGGGTTCGAGCGCCGCGACCCGGCCCGAGGAATCGACCACGATGATCCGGCTCACCTGGGGAGACATGACGCCCTCGACGTACGTCGCGAAGCTGTCGAGTGCCACGGCGTCGTGTGCCTGCAGCGCGGTCAGAAGCGCGGTCGGCTTACCGCTGACAGGCGTCGCTGCCGCGGCCAGGATCTGGCGACCCGCAGAGTCGATCGTTTCAGTGAGGCTCGCGGCCGCCCTGTCTGCCGCCTTGGTAAGGCTGTCGAGCTGTGCGGTGCGGAACCGAGCGCGACTATCGGCCGCGGATACCTCTCCCAGCACGAGTACCGGTAGCACGACCAGGAAGGCGACGACGAGCACGACAAGCCACGGCCGCGAGAGCAGCCACTCGGTGCGCCGCATCCATTCCTCCTGGTTCGCATCCTACGCAGCCTTCCTAACGGATTACGTGTTCCCGGCGACTACGGCGAAGCCGTCTCCGCAACGTCCACGTCGACGTGGGCGCTCGAACGGAACGACCGCAGCCGTGGGGAGCGCAGGGCGACTGTCGCGACGCTGATCCCGACGAGGACCGCGTTGATCGCGGCGCCGGCCGCCGGCCCGATCGAGGCAACGATCGCCCCGGTCTCGATCTGGCCGGCGTTCGTGAGCCCGCGGCTCGTCACCGTGATCATCGACATCACTCGACCGCGGTACGCGTCAGCGGTCGCGAGCTGCGCGATCGTGTTGCGCATCGCGCCCCAGCCGGAGTCGGCCACGCCGAGCACGAACAGGACGACCATCGAGAGCGTGAATGAAGTCGATACCGCAAAGCCGAGAAGGCCCGCGGCGTAGAGGGCGCCAGACGCGATCATGACCGCGCCCTTTCGCCGGACGTTGCCCGCCGCCACGAGGGCGATCGTCCCCACGATGGCGCCGGCGCCGACAGATGACAGGAGCAGGCCAAGGCCATCGGGCCCGACATGCAGGATGTCGCGCGCGAAGATCGTGACGAGCGCGCTGTTGTGGCCGAAGATCGAGAGGGCCGCTTCCGTCGCGAGGATGAGCGGCAGCACCGGGCTCTTCAGGGCGTACTGGATGCCACCCCAGGCAGCGCGGCCGAGCGACACGCGGGGTCCGCCGGCCGTCGCGAACTTCGTCCGGATCGCCAGGAGGGCGAAGATGATCGAGAAGTAGCTCACCGCGTTCACGAAGAACGGGCTCGCCGGGCCGACCGTCGCGATGAGGATGCCGGCGATCGCCGGCCCGAGCAGCGTCGAGAGCCGGAAGATCACCGAGTTCAGCGTGACCGCGTTCTGGAAGTCCGCGCGCGGGATGAGCTGCGGATAGAAGGAGTTCCGCGCCGGCGCGTCGAACGCCGACAGCGTTGAGTTCACGAAGCCGATGGCGTAGATGTGCCAGAACTGCACCGCGCCGGTCGCCACGAGCGTGCCGAGGATGATCGAGGTGATGACCTGCGAGCACTGCGTGAAGAGCAGCAGCCGCTTGCGGTCGATGCGATCGGCGAGCGCGCCGCCGAACAGCGCGAGGGCGAGGATCGGAACCCCGCGCACCAGGCCGCCGAGACCGAGCAGGAGGGGCGAGCTCGTGATCGCGTAGAGCAGATACGTGGTCGCGGTCATCTCGATGAACGTCCCGATCTGCGAGACGCACTGCCCGATCCAGTAGAGCGCGAAGTCGCGATGCCGCAGCGGCGACAGGCCGGGAAGCAGCCGCATCAGCGGGCTATTTGAGCCAGGCGATGTCGCCGAAGAAGAAGTTGTCGCCCGAGGCCAGCGTCTTGATCGAGAAATCCTTCATCGACAGCTGGAAGAATGCCCCGGTCGAGACATAGGCGAGGCTCGAGCCTTCCACGGACCACGC
>DATCOR010000115.1:0-7955 GCA_036564585.1 Candidatus Limnocylindria bacterium
ACCTTGCGGTCGCGCTCTTCGTCGCCTACTACAACCGCCAGCGTCCGCACATCGCACTCGGAGGACTCGCGCCACTGGACTGGCTAGAACGGTGGCGTGTGACCTAGGTGTGTGAAGACCTCAGCTAGCTACCGAACGTCGAGGATCCAGAACACGCCCTGGTCTTCCATCCAGACCGTGCCGTCGATGACCGGGCGTAGGTTGAGCCGGTAGATCCCGCGCGCGATGGGCGCGCGCACGCTGAAGGCGAACTCGGCGATGTCACCGGGCTGCACGACCGCCGCCGTCGTCGTGGCGAGGCGGTCCTGCCAGAGCCAGTTCGCAGCCATCCCGAGCGCGTACGGCGAGCGATCGTCGCCGTTCAAACCGAGGTTCGCCTGCTGGCCCCACACCCCGCGTACCCATGGCTGGGTACCGGAGTTCGAGAACCGGATCCAGAAGTCCGCGACCTGGCCAGGTGTCATCACGAGATACGGCGACTGGGCCTGCCACGTCGAGTGCCATCCCGGTGCCTGCGGCTGGCCGGCGGCAGCCGGGGTCACCCGGCCGGAGTTCGGGTCGATCATCAGCCCGGAACCGTCGACGGCCTGGAACGCGCCGGCCGGGATGGTCTTCAGCTCGCTGAGCAGCTGATCGGACCAGTTGGGCGAGGTCTCGCCCTGGAAGAAGAAATTCGATCCGTTGTCCGCGAGGATGAGGCCATAGCGCTGCATCGCACGCAGCACGACCTGGGTCTGCGGCGAGTAGCCGGCGAACGAAAAGTCGGACCGCAGGCGGAACCGCGCGCCCATCGGCGGCACCGACGGGTCGCTGGCCGTACCGGCCTGATGCCGCGCGGGCCAGACGAACCGCTTGTCGCTGCGCTGCGCGGTGAACCGAATGGCGTGATCCACGAGCCCGCGCGCGACCTCGTCGTACCGCAACACGCCTGGCCAGATCGGCAGGCCGGCGGCGTCGGCGCTCGTCCACCCGAGCGGTCGCAGGTCGTGCTTCTTCAGATCGAAGGCAGCACCGGACCCCGCGGTCGGCTGGCCACCGTTCCACGACGCGTCGAACATCTCGTACAGCACGCAGGTGTCGCGGTTGAGCATCAGGGCGTGCGCGTCGCTCGCGGGCTCGATGGCCGTCGACGCGGTGAACGGGTACGCGACCTGGTCGCTCTCATCCGAGTAGTCGAAGGTCACGTGCGTCGTGGGCGTCGTGTTGTCGACGACATTCAGCTGGTAGCCGTACGGGTACGCGCCGAAGTCGGGATGGAGGAGGCGCGCCGGGCCGCCCATGTTCGCGATCCAGCTGTCGCTCTGCGGGAGGACGGGCAGCCCCTGTACGAGCGAGTGCCACACGTCGTCGGGCGGATAGATCGGGCAGTTCGGCGCTTCGGGCATGGACGACGCCGCGCCCGGGCGCGCCGGCACGAGTAGGACGAGGACCGTCAGGATCGCGAGGGCGCGGTTCATCTCCTACCTAACGGCACCGGCCAGCGGGCGCGCGCGAGCGGCCGAGGTACTTCGGTACCTCAGCCGCCTTGATTACGCCGCGCGGGCTTTCTTTCGGGCGCGCCTGCGTCCGCCGACCGCGGCATCGAGGCGCTTCTCGAGCTTCGCGAGCTCATCCCCGAGCTGCGTCGCGAGCTCGATCGACTGCCGCGTCGGAACGGTGTCGGCGGATCCGACCGCGCCGATGAGCGCGGCGATCCGGTGATTGAGGCGCACGCCGAAGTTGAGCGTGTCCTGGCGGCTCTTCGCCTTCGGCTGCATGAGCTGCGCCTCGATCGCGTCGAGCGCGCGCTTCGTCGTCGCGCTCGTGCGCGGATCCTTGCGGGCCTCGCGGAGCTGGTTCACGGCCTTGTGGTCGCGGTCGAGGAGATCGCGCAGCTTCGCGCGCAGCGCGAACTGCGCGTCGAGGTCGGCCTGGGTCGCCCTGATGCGCGGGTCGGTGCGGATCTCGAAGCGCGCCTCGTTCCGCTCGCCGTCCGCGTCGAGCCGCACCGAGTACGTGCCCGGCGCGGCGACGGCGCCCTTCAACGCGCCCTCGAGCTGGTCCATGACCTGCGGCTCGTCCTCGATCTTGGCCGCGTCGAGATGGCGCATGTCCCAGACGAACCGGTTCATGCCGGGCTCGATCGGCACGCGCGGCTCCTTGTCCTTCGGGTCCGCGTCGGCGGGCCGTTTCGTGTACGAGCGGATCGTGCGACCGCGTGAGTCGAGGAACGTCAGCGTGATGTCCTTCGGCGCGCCGCGCAGGAAGTAGGTCACGATCACGCCGTCCGGAGGATTCTTGCCGGCATCGAGATTCGTCTCGACCTTGTCCCCGTTCGGCCGTTCCTCGACGATCGACGTGAAGATGCTGCCGCCCGGATGGCGGTAGTTCTTCATCGGCGCGAGCTCGCTCTTGGATGAGAACCCGCCGTAGGTCTTGTAGCGGATGGTCGGCCGCGGAGTGAACAGGCGGGTCTTCCCGGTCGCCCGCTTGCGGGCGAGCTCGCGAAGGGGCGAGAGGTCGTCGAAGACCCAGAACGAGCGGCCGTGCGTCGCGAGGGCAAGGTCGCCGTCCCTGACGATGAGATCGTGGAGCGGGACGACCGGCAGGGACTTGCCCTGCCAGCGCTGCCAGCGCGTGCCGCCGTCCAGCGACACGTAGAGCCCGACCTCCGTGCCGGCGTAGAGCAGGCGTGAGACCTCGGGATCCTCGCGGATCGCGCGCGTGAAGGAATCGGCAGGGATGCCCGCGGTGATCTTGGACCAGGTGCGACCGTAATTCTCGGTCTTGTAGAGGTACGGCCGGAAGTCGTCGTGCTTGTAGCGGTTCGCCGCGACATACGCGGTACCGGCATCGTGCTGTCCGGGCTCGATGATGCTGATGAGCGTCTGCGACGAGATGAGCCGCGGCGTCACGTTCGTCCACTTTTTCCCGTTGTCGCGCGATACGTGGATCAGCCCGTCGTCGCTGCCGGCCCAGAGCACGCCGGGCTCGATCGGCGATTCGGTGAAGGCGAAGATCGTCGCGTGATATTCCGCGCCGGTCTGGTCCAGGGTGATCGGGCCGCCGGAATCGCCGGTGGTCTTCGGGTCGTTGCGGGTCAGGTCGGGGCTCACGCGATCCCACGTCGTTCCCTCGTCCAGGCTGCGATGCACGTACTGCGACGTCGTGTAGAGGACGTTCGGATCGTGCGGCGAGAGGAAGACCGGCGCCGTCCAGTTGAAGCGGTACTTGATGTCCTTCGCCGCGATCCCTGATGAGGCCTCGGGCCACACGTTGATGGTGCGAACCTGACCGCTGCGATGGTCGTATCGCGTGAGCAGGCCCGCGTGGTCCGCGGCGAAGACGATGTCCGGGTCGTCCGCGCGGACGGCGATGTGGCCGGCCTCGCCACCGCCGACTTCGTAGCAGTCCTGCCACAGGATCCCGCTGAGTGCCGAGCGCGTCGGCGACGACATCGACGAGTTGTCCTGCTGCGCCGCGTAGAGGCGGTACGGCGTCTGGGTGTCCGCGGTGATGTGGTAGTACTCGGCCGTCGGCTGGTTGTAGAGCGACGACCACGACGAGCCGCCGTTGAACGAGATCACCGCGCCGCCGTCGTTGCCCTCGATCATCCGCAGCGGGTCGTTCGGGTCGATCCACATGTCGTGGTTGTCGCCGTGCGGGATGGTCTGCCGCGCGAACGTCTTTCCCGCGTCGCTCGAGCGCCACGCATCCACGTTCAGGACCCACACGGTCTCAGCGTCCTTCGGGTCCACGAAGAGGTGCGTGTAGTACCAGGCCCGCTGCCGCAGCTCGCGGTCCTCCGAGCCGACGGACCAGGTCAGGCCACCATCCTCGGACCGGAAGATGCCGCCGTCCCTCGCCTCGATGAGCGCATAGACGCGCTCGGGGCGCGCCGGCGCGACCGCGACCGAGATCTTCCCGAGCACGCCCTTCGGCAGGCCGCGATTGCGTGAGATCTCCGTCCAGGTGTCGCCGCCGTCCGTCGATTTGAACAAGCCGCTGCCGTCGCCGCCACTGATCAGCTGATGCGGCCGGCGGATGGCCTCCCAGAGCGCCGCGTAGACGATCCGCGGGTTGGTCGGGTCGATGCTGATGTCGATGCCGCCCGCCTTTGGTCCGCGCGAGAGGACCTTGCGCCAGGTCTTGCCGCCGTCGCGCGTGCGGAAGATGCCACGCTCGGGGTTAGGCCCGTGCGCATGGCCGAGTGCCGCGACGTATGCGATGTCGGGGTCCTGCGGGTGCACGCGGACCTTGCCGATGTTGCGCGTGTTCTCGAGCCCGAGGTGCGACCACGTCTTGCCGCCGTCCGTCGAGCGATACACGCCGTCACCGTGCGAGACGTTCCCGCGGATGCAGGCCTCGCCCATCCCCGCGTAGACGACGTTCGGATCGGATGCCGCGACGGCGATCGCGCCGACCGAGGCACGCTTGAAGAAGCCATCGCTCACGTTCCGCCAGTACAGGCCACCGTCGGTGGTCTTCCACACGCCGCCGCCGCACGAGCCGAAGTAGAAGGTGTTGCGCTCGCGGGGATCGCCGGCCACCGCCTCGACCCGACCGCCGCGGAACGGCCCCAGCTGCCGCCATTCCAGTCCATCCAGCGAGACCCCGGTGTTCGCGGCAATGCGTGACGGCATGCTTGTTCCTCCCCTGGTTGGCGCTAGGCTCGGGTTGACCATATAGAAATTCCGACGCGGTCGTTGCTAAGGAGTAATTAGATGGAGTGGTTCGAGGAACTCACGGGAATCTCGCCGGACAACGGCAACGGCACGTTCGAAGCGATGTTGGCCGCGGCGGTCGGCATCGCGATCATCGTGATCGCGGCGTACGTGATCTCGCGTCGCCGGACGAGGACCGCCCGCTAGCGCCTAACGGCGCACCCCGATCATGCGCTGGAACGCCAGCGCCGCGGTGAGCAGGATCAGGCAGAGCGCGGTCACGTAGGGCCACGCGCGGTCCAGCCAGATCGCGTTGACCGTGAACAACGCCGTCGCCATCCAGGCCATCAGCGTCGAAGTCAGATTCGCCGGCGTCGTGAAGGTCCCGATGCGCAGCCAGTGGCGCTGCAGCTGGACGATCGTCACCCACATCCAGACCGCCGCCGACGCGCTGGCCGCGCCTATGGCGGCCCGCTCGTCGTTCAGGCCCGCGAAGAAGACCAGCGGCAGCAACGACATGAACATCACCGCGAGCCCGTTGCGCACGAGCACCCGCAACCGGAACGTCTGAACCTCGGTCCAGCTCTCCTCCTCACGAAAGCTGGCGACGACGCCGGCGAACCCCGTGAGCGTCACGCCGAGTGTCGCGATGCCGAGGAGCAGGACTTCGGACGGCACGGCGGCATCGTATTCAGGCCCGGCGGTCCCGCTATTGACGACCGAACGGACGTTCCATATCGTCACCCATCGTGAGAACAGGTGTTCGGTTCCCGGCACGTACAAGTCTCGCCCAGATCCTCGACGTGTTCGAGCGCGACCCCGAGTTCCTCGAGCAGGTCACCCACTGGGAACGTCTTCCGGCGAAGGCGCCGCGCTACGCGCCATTCCCCGACTGGCTCGACCCGCGCATCGCGCGCTCGCTTCGCGCCCGAGGGGTCGAGGCGCTGTACTCGCATCAGGCCGCGGCGCTCGAGGTCGCGCACCAGAAGAAACACGTGGTCGTGGTCACCCCGACGGCCTCGGGCAAGACGCTCTGCTACGACCTTCCGGTCCTCGACTCGATCGCCAAGGACCCATCGGCGCGCGCGCTGTACCTCTTCCCGACGAAGGCGCTCGCGCAGGATCAGCTCGCGGAGCTCGAGCGCCTCTCGACCGAGATGGAGATCGAGCTCAAGACCTTCACCTACGACGGCGACACGCCGCCGCAGGCTCGCGCCGCGATCCGGTCCGCCGGCCACGTCGTGATCACGAACCCCGACATGCTGCACACCGGGATCCTCCCCCACCACACGAAGTGGGTGAAGCTCTTCGAGAACCTCCAGTACGTCGTGCTCGACGAGCTGCACACGTATCGCGGCGTCTTCGGCAGCAACGTCGCCAACGTCCTGCGCCGGCTGCGCCGGATCTGCGCGTTCTACGGCTCGCATCCGACGTTCATCCTCACGTCGGCGACGATCGCGAATCCCGAGGAGCTCGCGCGCCGCCATGTCGAGGACGACGTCGTCGTCATCGACGAGTCGGGTGCGCCACGTGGCGAGAAGGTGGTCGCGTTCATCCAGCCGGCGGTGGTGAACGCCGGTCTCGGCATTCGCCGCAGCGCGCTGCTCGTCGGCCGCGACATCGCCGCCACGCTGCTGGCCTCCGGCATCCAGACGATCGCGTTCACGAAGTCACGGGTGCAGACCGAGCTTCTGCTCACGTATCTGCGCGCGCGCTTCCCCCAGCCGCAGTGGCCGCCCGAGCTCATCCGCGGGTATCGCGGCGGCTACCTCCCGTCCGAGCGACGGGCCATCGAGCGCGGCTTGCGGGACGGGTCGGTGCGCGGTGTCGTGTCGACGAACGCGCTCGAGCTCGGCATCGACATCGGCGCCCTGCAGGCGGCGGTGCTCGTGGGCTACCCCGGCACGGTCGCGTCGACCTGGCAGCAGATCGGCCGTGCCGGGCGCCGCGAGGATCTGTCCGTCGCGTTCGTCGTCGCGACGAGCTCACCGACCGATCAGTACATCGTCCAGCACCCCGAGTTCGTCCTCGGCCGCTCGCC
Source organism: Candidatus Limnocylindria bacterium (assembly GCA_036564585.1). GTDB lineage: Bacteria > Chloroflexota > Limnocylindria > P2-11E > P2-11E > UBA4735. Next base: position 6,685 of record DATCOR010000115.1, read on the forward strand.
CGAGGCCGGGCTCGTGAACCCGGACAACCTCCACGTGTTGGTCGAGCACCTCAAGTGCGCCGCCTTCGAGCTGCCGTTCGACCGCACGGAGCGCTTCGGGACCGAGGACACGCTCGGCATGCTGAGCTACCTGGACGAGCACGGGATCCTGCACGAGTCGGAGGGTCGCTACCACTGGTCCGATCAGGCATTCCCGGCAGAGGCGATGTCGCTCCGGACCGCGAGCAACGACAACGTCGTCATCATCGACACGACCGACGGCCGCACGCACGTGATCGGTGAGGTCGACCGGTTCGCGGCGCCGGTGCTGGTGCACGAGCAGGCCATCTACCTCCATGAGTCGAAGCAGTTCCAGGTCGAGAAGCTCGACTGGGAGAACGCGAAGGCCTACGTCCGCGAGGTGAAGGTCGACTACTACACCGACGCCGGACTCGCGGTGCGGATCCGCGTGCTCGCCGAGTTCGCGAGCTCGACCGAGAAGGCCACTCGCGCGCACGGCGAGGTCCTCGTTTCGGCTCTCGCGACGGTCTACAAGAAGCTCACCCTGTACACCCACGAGAACGTCGGTTGGGGGAAGATCCATCTTCCCGAGCAGGAGCTCCAGACGACGTCGTTCTGGCTCGCGCTCCCGGAGGCCGTCACGCGCGGCTGGCCGAAGGAGCAGGTCGCACTCGCGCTCGCCGGTCTCGGCAACCTGCTGCACGCGCTCGCGCCGCTCTTCCTCATGTGCGATCCGCACGACCTCGGCCTCGCGGTCGAGGTGCGGTCACCGCACACCTCGCGACCCACGATCTACCTGTTCGACATGACCCCGGGCGGGGTCGGGTTCTCCGAGCGCCTCTACCGCTCGACGGAGCCGCTCCTCCAGCGGGCCGCCGAGCATCTGCGCGACTGCCCGTGCGCGGAGGGGTGCCCGAGCTGCGTCGGCCCGGCCTACGCCCTGGGCGCGAAGGTGAAGCTCGGCGTCGCGGAGCTGCTCCGGCAGCTCGTGTGAGAGACCTGCGGGCGCGGCTCGACGCACTGCCGCTGGGCCGGGTCGCCCGGCCTCCGGCGGTGCGCTCGGACCGGCCGTTCGAGGTCATCGAGCAGCGCATCGACCTCGCCACGCTCGGTCTCGCGGTCGTCGCGCAAAGCGAGCCCGATCCACGGGTCGTCGCCCACCTCGGCCTGAAGGGCGCATCGCCGTCGCGGTGGGAGGACATCGTGTTCCTCGACACCGAGACCACCGGGCTCATGGGCGGCACCGGCACGTACGTGTTCCTGCTCGGCAC
>DATCOR010000118.1:0-5151 GCA_036564585.1 Candidatus Limnocylindria bacterium
CGCGTGAAGGGTCCGGGCGATAGCGCGCGCCTCGGCCTGCGCCGCGCCGCGCGCTGAGAAGAGGATCACCGGCACGCCGGTATCGAGGAGCGCGATCGGTCCGTGCGCGAAGTCCGCGCTCGAGTACGGCTCCGCCCAGACCTGCGCGAGCTCCTTGATCTTGAGCGCGGCCTCGAGCGCGGTCGCGTACTCGTAGCCGCGTCCGAGGATGACGATCGCCCGGGCCCGTCCGATCTTGCGGGCGATCCGATCCGCGGCCCGCTCACTGGCCTCGGCCTCGACGACGCTCTCGACCAGGCCGGCCAGCGACAGTGCGCTCCGGCCCCTCGACTCGGCGGCATTCGCGGCGAGGAGGGCGAGGGCGACGCAGGTGGCGGTGTAGGTCTTCGTCGCGGCCACCGAGCGCTCCGGCCCGCAGCGGAGCAGGAATGTCTCGGCCGCCGTGCGGGCCAGGAGCGACCCGGCCTTGTTGGTGATGGCGACCGTCGGCGCCCGCACCGCCCGCGCCTCGGCCAAGACGGCGGCCACGTCGGGCGCGGCGCCGGATTGGGAGATGCCGATGACCGCCCCCCGGGCGAAGCTCGGCGGCGTGCGGTAGCGGGTGACGAGCGAGGGCGCGGCGAGTGCCGTGACGAGGCCGGCCAGGCTCTCGAAGAGGTACTTCCCATAGGTCGCGGCGTTGTCCGACGATCCCCGGGCGGCGATCGTCAGATGCTCCGCCGCGGCGAGCGGCCGGGCCAGCGTCCGAGCCTCGGGCCAGCCGGCCTCGAGGAGTCGGGCAACGACCTTGGGCTGCTCGGCGATCTCGGATCGAAGGGACATGGCTGGAGGCTAACGGCCGGCCCCTAGTACCTCTCTCCTACTTGTCGGCTCACGGCCGACGGACGAGCATCGACGTCTCACGATCCTTCGCGGGCGGCTTTAAAGAAGGAAGGGCATCCGTGGCGATCCTTGCTTCCAGGACATCACGGCCGGTGCGTTGGCGGCGCAATCTGCGCGCCGCGTGCTTCTGGCTTGCCCTCGCGCTCGGCACATCGGCGGTCTCGAAGGAGCTCGCCGGTCCGCTGTTCTACCTCCTTGCGATCCCGCCGCTCGTGCTCGCGATCCGAGAGGCCATCCGGGCCCTTGGCGCGCGCGAGAGCGGCATCGTCGCGGAGCGCGTGACCGACAAGCTCTCGGCCGCCCTTGGTCCCGAGTACGTCGTCCTTACCGAGTACCCGCCACGCGATGGCGGCGCGGTCGTGCCGATCATCGTGGTGGGTCCGTCGGGCATCTCCGCGATCGAACCGCTCGGCGAGGATGCGAAGTACGGCTGCTACAACGACGGCTGGCACCGCGTCGATCCGCAGGGCCTCCATCACCTGGCCGAGTCCCCGTCGCGGCGCGCGCGCGAGGACGCGACACGCGTCCGCACCGACATCTCCGGTGGCGGTCACATCCGTACGAAGGTCGATGCCTACGTGCTCATCGAGCGCGGCATCGGCGACGACTGCGCGAGCTCGACCGTTCCGGTCGTCTGCGGCGTTGACGCGCTCGCCGAGCGACTGCGTTCACGCGCACCGCGCTCGGAGGCGTCGGCGCGTCACGTGCAGGCCGTCGCCGATGCGCTCACGAGGCCGCTGGCGGTCGCGAGCTAGCGACCCTCGCCGTCGGCACCGGATGCCGGACCTAGCATTCGGAGCGTGAGCGGCACTCGCGTCGTGGTCGTCGAAGATGATCCGTCCGTCGCCGAGCTCGTGACCCTCTATCTCAAGAACGCCGGATTCGTCGTGGAGCACTGCGCGACCGCGGCTGATGCGCGCGCGGCGTTCGCCCTCGGCGCGCCAGCCTGCGTGGTGCTGGACCTCGGCCTTCCGGATGCCGATGGGCTCGAGCTCTTCGCCGAGCTCCGGCGGATGCATGACTCCCCGGTCGTCGCGCTCACCGCGCGCGCCGAGGATGTCCAGAAGGTGGCCGGGCTCGACGCCGGCCTCGATGACTACCTCACCAAGCCGTTCAACCCGCGCGAGCTCGTGGCACGCGTGAACGCGGTGATGCGCCGCGCGACCGGCAGCGGCGGCACGCGGCCGCTCGAGATCGGCAACCTGGTCCTCGATCCGGCGAGACACGAGGTGATCGTCGACGGTCAGCCGGTCGCTCTGCGCGCGAAGGAGTTCGAGCTGCTCGAGGCGTTCTGCCGGCAACCGGGCATCGTGCTCACGCGCGACAAGCTGCTCGAGAACGTCTGGGGCTTCGCGTACCCCGGCGAGACGCGGACGGTCGACGTGCACGTGAAGCAGCTGCGCGACAAGCTCGCCGCCGCGAGCGCGAAGATCGAGACCGTGTGGGGCGTGGGATACAAGCTCGTCCCGCCCGCCTGAGCTGACCGTGGATCCGCTGCGCAGCGTCGCCGGGCGCCTGTTCCTGTCCTATCTCGCCGTGGTCGCGATCGGCCTGCTCGTGGCGGGCATCGCGATCGGCGGCCTGCTGTTCAAGTACGAGAACGACGTCACGCGCATCCGGCTGCAGGAGCTGGCCGCGCCATTCCAGACCGCCGTCCAGACCGCCATCCGGAACGGCCAGCAGCCGCGGGACGCGATCGCAGGCCTCGCGGAGCAGGTGCAGGCCGCGAACGCGCGCCTGCTCATCGTGAGCCCTGGGAATAATCCGACCGCGAACAATGTCCAGCGCCGCGTGCTCATCGACAGCGACGGCACGCTCGTGAACACCCGACTGCCGGCCACCGACGCAGCGGGCATCGGGCAGTTCACCGACCCGGACGGGACCGTGTGGATCTTCGTGCAGCAGCAGCTGCGCGTGGCGGCCCTCGGCGCCGGCGGGCAGGGCTTCATCGTCGTCGCGCGGCCGCGCGCCGTGTTCGCCGACGTCGTTCGCGCGCTGTTACCGTCGCTCGTGATCGCCGGGCTCATCGCCGCGGGCTTCGCGCTCGTCGTGGCCGGGCTCCTCGCGCGCACCATCACCTCGCCGCTCCGTCGCCTCGTGGCCGGTGTCCGGGCGTTCGGCTCGGATCAGACGGCGCGCGTGCCGGTTGGGGGCCCGACCGAGGTGCGGCAGCTGGGCGGCGCGTTCAACGAGATGGCCGGCGAGATCGAACGCGCCCGAGCGAGCGAGCAGGAGTTCCTCGCGGACATCTCGCACGAGCTCCGCACGCCGCTCACGTCGATCCACGGATTCGCGCAGGCCATCGCCGAGGGCGAAGCCCGCGGTGACGGCGTGCCTCGCGCGGCGGAGATCATCCAACGTGAAGCGCGCCGGCTCGTGCGCATGGTCGAAGGACTGCTGCAGGTGGCGAAGCTCGAGGCGGGCGTGCAGCGCCTCGCGCGCGAGCAGGTCGCGGCCGCCGACCTGCTCCGCGGCGCTGTCGCGGCGCTCGACGTGCAGGCGCGCGAGGCCGGCGTGTCGTTCGACCTCGTCGCGGAGCCGCTCGCGGTGATGGGCGACCCCGACCGGCTCTCGCAGCTCTTCATCAACATCCTCGACAACGCGGTGAAGCACTCGCCGCGAGGCGCGACCGTCAGCGTGAACGGCGCGCACGTCAACGGCGAGGTCGTGGTGCGCGTGCGCGACCACGGCGCGGGGCTTCCGCCCGGCGCGGAGCGAAAGCTCTTCGGACGCTTCTGGCGCGGCGATGACGCGGCGGCCCACGCCGGCGCGGGCCTGGGCCTCGCGATCGCGCAGGCGATCGCCCAGGCTCACGGCGGTTCCATCGACGCGCGGAACGCGCCGGACGGCGGCGCCGAGTTCGCGATCCATCTCCCCGCCGCTGCCTAGACTCCGCGGATGTTCGGGGGAACGGTCCGCGGCAAGACGGCGACGCTCCGCGTCCCATCCGACGCGGACCTCGACGCACACCAGCGCTGGGCCGCCGACATGCGCGTCCGGCGCGCCGGTCCGATCGGACGTTGGCACGAACCGGCCGCGGCCGCGACGTGGAAGGAACGCTGGACCGAGCAGGCGAAGGACAAGACGAGCGTGCTGTGGTCCATCGGTGCCGGCGACACGCTCGTTGGTTACGCGCGCATCCGCTTCGAAGGCGCGCCGCTCGCCGAGATGCTCCTGCTCGATCAGTTCGTCATCGATCCGGATCACGCCCGCAAGGGCTACGGCTTCGACGCGGCGCTCGCCCTGCACCGCTGGGCATTCGACTTCATGCACCTGCGCATGAGCGTTACCGACCGCATCGCGGCGGACGACATCGGGCGACAGCGGATCCTCGAGAAGCTCGGCTATGTCCGGTTCGGGCACGGCCACGCGGTCTACTACCGCGACGGCGCCTACGCCGACCAGTACCACTATCAGATGGACCGTGACGTGTGGAACGAGCGGTGGCCGAACGAGCGCGAGTATCCCCCGCTCGGCGACGAGACGGCGCGCTGATGTTCGGCCCGGTGCTGAAGGGCGCGAACGGCGTCTCGCTGCGCACCCCGACGCTCGACGACCGGAAGCTGGTGAATCGCTGGATGCTCGAGCCCGAGACCTCCCGGTTCTGGGGCGGCCGCATGATGGACGTGCGCGACGAGGCCTTCGCGGAGCGGCACACCAAGGACGCCGATGACCCGAGCAGCGTGAACTGGTCGATCGCGTACGAGGACCAGACCGTCGGCTTCACCGGTTTGTTCGACATCGACTGGATCGCGCGCGACTGCGAGAGCGGCATCTTCATCGGCCGGAGCGATCTGTACGGTCGGGGCATCGCCTCCGAGGCCATCCGCCTGCGGACGGAGTTCGCCTGGCGGGAAATGAACCTGCATCGCGTCCACAACTGGGTTTCGCTTCGTAATCGGGGTAGCCGCCGAGCGAACGAGAAGGCCGGCTACACGCAGATGGGGCTGATGCCCCATTACGGGTTCCGGAGTGGCCAGTGGTACGACGACTGGCTCGGCGAGGTCTTCCCCCCGGCCAGGTCCGCGGGTATATTCGTGCCGCCCTCCAAAGGGGGGTAGCGGCGACAAGAGCTGAACCAACGCGAGCGTCGAGTGAGGCAGTCCTCCCGAGACCGAGCGAGGCTCGAGAAGCCAGCACACGAAAGGGAGGAAGCTTCACCGTGAGCTTCTCTGACAAGACCCTGACCTGCAAGGACTGCGGTCAGGAATTCATCTGGACCGCGGGCGAGCAGGAGTTCTACCAGTCCCGTGGTCTCGTGAACGAGCC
>DATCOR010000136.1:0-15573 GCA_036564585.1 Candidatus Limnocylindria bacterium
GCTCGAGCGTGCGCACGCGGGCGAGGATGCGCTCGAGCGCCTCGTCGACGGAGAGCGAACGCGCTGCGGTGCGCGCGGACGACGCGCTGACGGGCATGTTGGCGAGTCTAGTTAGCGGGGCGGCGCGCTAGAAGCCGGCGAGGATCTCCGGCAGGGCGGCGATCGTGCGCGCCGCGCCGAGCAGCATCGTTGCACCGAGCGCCGCGTAGCCGATCGGATCCGGAAGCCCTCGCCAACGGACGAGCGTCGCGGTCAGCAGGCCGAGCGCGACCACGATCGGGAACAGTGGTTCGGCGAGTCCGGTCAGTGAAATGAGCAGCAGGATCGTGGCGAACGCGCCAGGGATCAACACCAGGAACGCGACGGCTTCGGCCACGCGTGCCAGTCTCGTTGCACCGGCGATCAGTGAGCGCAGGCGGTCGAACAGCAACGCGGTCCCGACCCCGAAGAGGAGGAACAGGGCGGCGAACATCGCGACGTTGAGCGGTGCCGAACCAAAGCGCCGAAAGTCGAGATTCGAGGGGTCGAGCACCGTGAAGCCGAACGCCGCGAGCAATCCGACCCCGTACGCGAGGCCATGCCACGGACGGAGCCGACGAAGCCATGGCTCGAGTAGGGCGTAGAGGAGGCCGCCGACGAGACCGATGCTCAGACCGACAAAGAGAACGATCGCAACGGTCCCCATGACCGTGATGTCGCCGACCCGATTTCCGTTCGCGGTGAGCGAGCCGACCAGTCCGGGGCCGGCCGTGAAACCGGCGATGCGCATGACGATGCGGCCAAGGAGTCCGCCGACGAGCATGCCGGCGATGACGCCGGCAAGTGTCGCCGTGCCGACATACCGAGCCAAGGCCACCAGACGGATCACGAGGCGCCCTGCACCCGCCGAGGATAGCGGTGGCGGCTAGTGGCGGATGCGCGGCAACAGGTGGGGGACCGTCGCCTTGAACGATGCGACGACGCGATCGTCGGCCTGGAGCGTCATCTCGCGCGCCGATTGACGGGTCACGTGCGCGATGAGCGGAAAGCCGCAGTCGAGCACCAGACGCATCCGGCGGCCGATCGGCTCGATGCGCACGATCCGCGCGGCGAAGCTGTTGCGCGCGCTCGTGGTCGCGGCCTCGCGCGCGATCACCACGTCGTCCGGTCGCACACACATGAGCGGGAAGTCGTCGCCGGCGGGTGGCGCCTCGGTGACTTCGGCATGTTGGTCGGCGATCCGCAGGTACGTGAGCTCCTCCGTCGCGCGCTCGACGCGCGCCGGCAACACGTTCTCGATACCGACGAACGCGGCGATCTCCGGATCCGATGGCATCCCGAAGACGGCTTCGGCGGTGTCGAGCTGGCGCAGCTCGCCGTTCATGACGACGCCGATCCGGTCGGCCAGCGACAGTGCCTCGTCCCGGTCGTGCGTGACCATCACCGTGGTCACGCCGCGCTCGCGGAGGACGTGCGCGAGATCGGCGATGAGCGTCTCGCGGGTCGGCGCGTCGAGCGCGCTGAACGGCTCGTCGAGGAACAGGATCTCGGGATCGATCGCGAGAGCACGCGCGATGCTCACGCGCTGTGCTTCGCCGCCGGAGAGCCCGAGAGCGGACCGGTCGGCAAGCTGGCCGACTCCGAGTCGCGCGAGCTCGTTCTCCGCGCGAGCGTCCCGCTCTCGCTTGCCGACGCCGCGGAGGGCGAGACCGAGAGCGGCGTTCTCGCGCACCGAGCGGTCGAGGAGCAACGGACGCTGGAACACCACCGCGATGCGCCGGCGGTACGCGTCGGCGTCCCGCACCGGCGCCCCGCGATAGCGGAGCTCACCCTCGGTGCGCACGAGTGTCGCCAGACCGAGGACGAGCGAGCTCTTTCCGGCGCCGTTCGGGCCGAGCAGGGCGAGGTGCTCCCCTTGCGCGAGGTCGATCCGCGTCGCGTGCGCGACGGGCCGGTCACCGCGGTACGCGACGAGGTCACGCGCCTCGAGCATGGCGTCCTTGCTGGGCGTACGTCGTGATCGCGGTCAGGCCGAAGATGATCGCGAGGAGGATGAACGCGAGCGCGAACGCGCTGCCGAACTCGCCCTTGCTCGTCTCGAGCGTGATCGCGGTCGTCAGGATCCGCGTGTCGCCCTTCACGTTGCAGCCGACCATCTGCGACGCGCCGACCTCGCTGATGACCGCGCCGAAGCCGGCGATCACCGCGCCCAGCACGAGCAGCTGTGACTCACGGACGAGCAGCCAGGCCGCCTGCCAGCGGGTCGCGCCGAGCGACAGCAGCTGAGCCCGGAGCAGCGGGTCAAGGCTCTGCAGGGCGATCGCGGTGAGCCCGATCACCGCCGGCACCGCCAGCAGGTACTGCGCGATCACCATCCCTTGGCGGGTGCAGTACCAGTCGAGGTCACCGAGCGCGCCGCTCCGCCAGAGGAACACGACGACGAACAGCCCGACGACGACCGGAGGCAGGCCCATGCCCGTGTTCACGAGCGACAGGAGCAGCCGGCGGCCGCGGAACCGCGTGAGCCCGATGAGCGCCCCGAGCGGCACGCCGGTGATCACGGCGATCGCCGTGGCCACGCCGCTCACGACCAGCGAGGCGACCGTCGCGTCGACGAGGTCCGGATCGAGCGACGCGAGCTTGGCGACCGCACCGGCGATCCCCTGGAGGATGAGGTCCATCGGAGGCTAGTTGGTCGGGTCGGTCTTGCCCGCGTCCGGGAAGAACAGCGCCTGCCCGTACTTGTCGGCGCCGAAGGCCGCGATGATCTTTTGCGTGTCCGGGTGCACCAGGTAATCGGCGAACGCGTTTGCCCCAGCGAAGTTCACCTTCGGGAACTTGGTCGGGCTCACCGTGATGACGTGGTAGTAGTTGAGGAGCGGCGGGTCGCCGCCGTTGATGATGTCGAGCTGCAGGTGCGACTTCTGCGAGAGATACGTCGCACGGTCGGTGATCGTGTACGCGTTCTTCTCCGATGCGATCTGGAGGGTCTGGCCCATTCCGGTCGCGGCCTCGACGTACCACGGTTTCGCCGGGGTGATCCCAGCCTGCTTCCAGAGCGACTTCTCGAGGACGTCGGTGCCGGAATTGTCGCCGCGCGAGATGAACGTCGCCTGCGCCGCGGCGAGGGCCTTCAACGCATCGAGCACCGGCTTCCCCTTGATCTTCGCGGGATCGGACGGCGGACCGACGACGATGAAGTCGTTGTGCATCACGAACAGCCGCCGGTCGCCGTTACCCTGCTTCATGAAGTCGACTTCGAGCGACGGCGCATGCACGAGCACGACGTCGGCATCGCCGCGGGCGCCGATCGCGAGCGCGGCGCCCGTCCCGACGGCCGAGGTCTTCACCTTGTAGCCGGTCTTCTTCTCGAAGTCGGGGATGAGGACGTCGAGCAATCCGGAGTCCTGGGTGCTCGTCGTCGTCGCGAGCAACAGATCGGGGCGAGCCGGCGATGGCGAGGGTGAGAACGACGCGGACGCCTGCGCGGCCGGCGCCTGCGCAGCGGGCGCGGCGCAGGCCGCGAGCAGCAGGGCAGCGAGAAGGAGCCGCTTCATGAGGGAACCTCCACGATCACATTCGTCGCTTTGACCACCGCGATCACCTGGACCCCGGGCTTCAGCTTCAGCTCCCGCACCGCCTCGGCGGTCAGCAGGCTCAGGAGGCGGTACGGCCCGGCCTGCACCTCGACGGTGGCCGCGACGCGATCGGCCACGACCTTCGTGACGACGCCGGGCAGGCGATTGCGGGCAGACTGAGCCGAGATGGACCGCTCGGGCACCGACTTCCGGCGCGCGCCGAGCATCCGGCTCACCTCCGCCGCGGCGACGAGGCGTTGGCCGCCCGCCGAGCGCCTCGTCTTCAGGGTGCCGTCGGCCGCCCAGCGGCGGATCGTGTCGACGGACACGCCCAGGATCTCAGCCGCCTGCCCGATCCGGAGGGCTGGTTTCACATCCATAGGTTTCTGCCGTGGCATATCTAGGTAGATGATACGGCTGGCGTCAGGCTCCCCGCGGCGGCGGGAGCTCCTCGCGCTGCTCGGCGTCCCGTTCGCGGTCGCGCCGGCGGACGTGGATGAGCGCGCCGCGCCGAAGCCGGCCCTGGCCAAGGCCGAAGCCGTGGCTCGTCCTGGCGAGGTCACGCTCGCTGCCGACACGATGATCGAGCTTGACGGGGAACGGATCGGGAAGCCCGCGGACGCGGCCGACGCCGTCGCGATGCTCGAGCAGCTTGCCGGGCGAGAGCACGTCGTGCGCACGGAGGTGGCGCTCGTGAACGCCGCGGGCCGCGCGCTGCACTTCGGCGTGCGGTCGACGGTGACGATGCGGCCGGCGGACGACCGGACGATCCGTTCGTACGTCGAGTCCGGCGAGCCGCTCGACCGGGCCGGCGCGTACGCGATCCAAGGCGGCGGCGAGGCGCTGGTTGCCGCGTACGCCGGCTGCTACGCGAACATCGTCGGGCTGCCGCTCTGCCACACATTCTTCGCGTTGCGGAAGGCCGGCGTCGCGATGCCGGAGCGGCCCGAACCCGCGTTCGCGCGCGCGTACGGATTCATCTGTCCGGCTTGGCGGATCGCGTACGCGCAGGGCCGAGCGCTCCGCGACGGCGCCGAGTACGACTCAGCGGGCTAGCGCTTATCCGCGATGCCGATGTAGAAGCGCGAGAACGTCGTCTCGTCGGCGAGCGTGAGGCCGGCGCCGGCGCAGAGCGCGGCGAGCTCGGGCTTCGTGTTCAGGCGGTTGCCCCAGGTGAGCTCGAACCACTGCGCGAGCGCCGCGAACCGCGCCGGCATCCGTCGGAGCTCCTCGTCGGTCGTTGGATAGGTCTCGTCGAAGATCACGAACTGCCCGCCCGGCTTGAGCGCCCGTGCGACGGCGGCGAATGCGGCGGCCTTGTCCTTCGGGTCGATCTCATGAATGACCAGGAAGCTCGTCGCGACGTCGAAGGCGCCGTCCTCGGCGAGCCGCTGCGCATCCGTGAGGCGGGCCACGCAGCGGTCGCGAAGGCCGCGCTCGGTGATGAGCCGGTTCGCGAGCTCGATCGAGTACGGCTCGTTGTCGACGCCGACGCACGTCACCTTCGGGAATCGCTCGGCGAGCTGCACGAGCGCCCAGCCGGCGCCGCACCCGACGTCGAGCACCCGCGCGCCCGCCTCGAACCGCGCTTTCAGCGTTGGAAGCCTCGGCAGCACGAGCTCGGTGAAGATCCGCGGCAGCGCCTGCAGGCCCGACGCGACCGCCTCCATGAACGCCTTGCTGTGCTCCTGGTACGGAACGCGGCTGCCCTCGCGGAACCGCTGCGCGTAGCTCGCGTAGTCCTCGCCGACGATCTGGTGGGTCCGCGCGGCTCCGCCGAGGTAGAACGTCGCGCTCGGGGTCCCGAGGATCTGGTCGAAGTGCGGGGCCATGCGCCAACCGTCGCCGTCGCGCTCCACGAGCTCGAACGCGAACGCGGTGCGCACGAGGACGTCGGTGTAGAAGGGATCGGAACGGATCCGCGACGCGAGGGCGTCGGACGTAATTCCCGGCTGCCCGGTGATCGCCTCCCACACGCCGAGCTCGCGGCCGATCTCGAGGAGATGCGTCGCGTGATAACCGGAGATGAGGTCGTAGAGCTTCGTGACCTGTTCGGGTAGCGTCGGCTCGGCCATTGCGCCGAGGCTAGGGGAGACGGGGCGCCGGGGTGCGTTGGCGTGCGTGGAAGAGGCGCGCGAACCGGATGGTGTCGGCTTGAGGGTCATAGCGGTACCAGATGAAGTAGGGAGCCTTCGCAAGCGCGATCCTTCGGAGCGTCTCTCGCTCGTCCGCGAGGAGCTCGCGCCCTAACTCGGGGAAGGTCGCGAGACGATCGCGCAGCAGTGCGAGCTCAGCGATAAGTCCAAGTATCCGAGCCCACTCACCATCTTCGACCAGGAGGTCAACCTGCCTGTGCGTATCTTCGTCGAATGCCTTCGTGAACTCGACGCGTGGCAACGATCAGCGACGCCGCCGCTTCGCGAGCGCGTCCGTGAAGATCCGCTCGATGTCCTCCCACGGAACTGTTTTCACCCTGCCCGCGATGTCGTCCCGGAAGGTCTTCGTGGCCTGTTTGAGCTGCCATCGCTCGGCCAGCTCGAGCTCGCGCTCGTCGTCGGCCTGCGCCAGGTGTTCCGAGACGATGAGCCGTAGCGCTTCAGATTCGCCGAGGTTCCTTGCCTTTGCGAACTCTCGCAGTCGCGCCCGCAGCGCGACGGGCATCCTGAAGTTGAGGGGCGCCACGAGCGTGGATCGCCTTCGGGCAGGCACCTGCCCATTGTAGTCATTCGGACTACGCAGCCGTCATGGCCTCGCCGTCGGTGCGTAGCGCGTCCTCGGCCGCGCGCAGGAGCGCGCCGGTCGTTCCGATCTCGATCGCCCACGTCGCGCCCCCGGCGTTCACGTGCCAGCGCGCGCCGTGGAACGCGCGGACGCTCGAGGTCATCGAGCGCACGAGCTCGTCCACCCGCGCGCGGGCGATCGTCGCGAGCCCGATGTGGTCCTCGCGTGACGCCACGAGGGCGATGCCCTCGTCGCCATACCGGAACGCGCTCACGTCTCCACCGAAGAGCGTGGTCGCGCCGCCGAGCGAGGCGCGGATGGCGCGATGGACCATCGCGCGCCGCGTTGCCTCGTTCGCATGCTCGATGCCGATGACGACGAGCACGACGCCGAACGGCCGGCCGCCTTCGCGGGCTGACGCGACCCGGTCGCGTACATACGCGACGAGCACGCGCTCGGCGTACGCGTCGGCGACCCTGGCGCGGTAGGCGGGCACCGCTTCGGCGATGACCGGCGCTGGTCGCGGCGCGACGTCGCCGAGCAGGCGCATCACGCTCGGCATCACCGCGGACCAGCGCTCGCGCTCCACGACGCGCTCCGCCGCGCCGAGCGCGGTGAGCGCGACCATGCCATCACGCGCGGGCACCAGATGGCCGCCCTCGAGGAGCGATTGCAGCGCGCGGCCGAACGCGCCGGTCGCGAATGGCAGCTTCTCGGCCGCAACATGCGCCAGGATCGACGCCGGCCGCGCCGGCGCGCAACTCAGGGTGTCGAGCAGATAGAAACGGAAGAACGCCGTCGCGAGTCCGGTGGTGGCTGGTCGCACGTTTCCATGTGCGGCAGTCCCTTGCTCACCATGCCACGAGCTTCCACACCTCCGGCTCCGTCGTGCCGGCTTCGCCGATCTCCGAGAAGAGGCCGACCGCGCGTTTCAGGTGGCGCATCGACTCCTCCTTGCGTCCCTGCGCCCGAAGGATGTCGGCGAGGTTGTTGTGTAACGCGGCGATCCGGTGGCGATCGCCGATCGCTTCGCATTCGGCGAGCGCCTCCTCCGTCAGCGTCCGCGCGCGAGCGAGGTCGCCCGCGTCCTTCAGCGTGAGCGCGAGGTTGTTCAGGGCGGCTGCGTGGGCCTCGCGGTCCCCGAGCTCGCGCGCGAGCGCCACGCTCGTCTCGAGGTGCGCGCGGCTGCCCGCGGCGCCGAGGATCCCGAGGATGTTGTGCGCCTGCGCCAGCGCGCGATCGTCTTTCGACCGCTCCGCAAGCCCGAGCGCCTCGCCCGCCAGGCGTTTCGCGCGGGCGCCGTCACCCGAACGGTGCGCGGCGAGGCTCCAGTCGGCGAGGATCCGGGCCTGCTCGCTCACGACCGCGCTCGCCTTTCGCGCCGCACCGTAGTGGCGCTCCGCGTTCGCCCAGTCACCCCGGCGGTGGTGGACCTGCGCGAGCTTGTGCTCGATGCCGGCGCGCGCGGAGGCCGTCGCCTTGGCGGCGGCCGCCTCGTAGCTCTCGATCGCGCGACGGTAGTCGCCGTGCAGCACGTGGACGTCGCCCACGGCCGCGGCCGTGCTCACGGCGGGTTCGTCACCCAGCGTGCCGGCCTCGATCGCGTCGTGCAGTGCGCGCGTCTCGCCCGCGGGCGCCACACCGAGCTCCTGATCGAGCAGCCGCACCGCCTCTCGGTACTGGCGCAATGCGGCGGCTCGGTCACCCGATCGCGCGAGCAGACGCATGAGATCGCGGTGCGCCGGCTCGTGGAACGGATCGAGCGCGAGCCGCTGCTTCGCGTGCCCGATGGCCGCCGCGAGGTCACCCCCGCGCTCGGCGCTCTCGGCGAGGCGGGTGAGCGCCTCGCCGTAGCTCGCGCGCAACGCATCCGCCTCGGCAGCCTGCCAGTCGTCGAACGCCGGACTGTCCCGGAGCGAGAAACCGGCGAGGAAGTCGCCGGCGTACAGACCGACCGCATCCGCGAGCCGACCGTCATGGATCGCGCGGCGGAACTCGACGACATCGACCTGCACGCTCGTTCGATCGAGGTCGATGGTCTCCCCTTCGGCCTCGAGCCACCGATCGCGCAGGGCGGATCGAAGGACAGAGAGGGTCCGCCGCAGCGCCCCGCGGGCCTTCTGCTCGTCCGCTTCGGGCCACAGCAGCGCGGCGAGGATCGCGCGCCGCTGCGGCTGCTCGGAGACCGCGAGGTACGCGAGCAGCGCCGTCGCCTTCCGCGTATCGGTGACAATGGACGTCCGGCCCGCGACGGCACGCGGAGCGCCAAGCAGGGACACGCGAAGATCGGGCAATCCCACCTCCTCCGTAACGCCTGGCGGACGCGCCGATGAGACTCTGTGGAAGTGAGTATGCGTAGTTGAATCGGGCGATCGCGGCAGTGGTCGTCATCAGCATTGTCGGCCTACTGGTCCTCAACGCGCTGTGGTCAGAGTGGCCATTCCTTCTGATCCCGATCGCGGTCTCGCCACTCGCGTTCGTCGGCGCGCTGCTCATCGCCCGCGTGCCGCGGAACGTCGTCGGGTGGCTGCTCGCCACATCCGGCCTCTTCTTCGCCGCGTCATTCGTCGGAAACTCGTACGCCTGGCTCGCGCTCGTGCGCGAAGGAGGTCGCTGGCCGGGGGGCGAGCTGGCCGCGGCCGTCGCTGCCGGGCTGTTCACGCCAGCCCTCGCCTTGGCGGTGCTCATGCTCTTGTTCTTCCCGTCCGGCCGGGGGCTGGGCGGCCGCTGGACCTGGGTCGAACGGTTTCTCGTGCTCTTCGTGGTGGTGCTCGTCGTCGCCAACTTCTTGAAGGACGCCCCCATCGTGGTGCCGATCGAGAACGGACAGTCGCTCGTGTTCCCCAACCCGTTCGCGGCGCCAGGCGTGTTGGGCCAGGTCATGACGGCGCTCGGGCATCTGGGCGACTCGTGGTCGATCCTGATCGTCCTCACCGGACCGCTGTCGCTGTTCGTGCGCTACCGGCGTTCGTCGGCAATCGAACGCCAGCAGATCAAGTGGCTCGCGTATACCGGCACGGTGTCGTTAGCGCTCATCGTCGTCTCCAACCTCACGGGCGGCGACCTCAGCAACTGGCTGTGGGCCATCGGCGCGTGCACCCTCGGCCTGCTCCCGATCGCGATCGCGGTCGCGATCTTCCGCTACCGGCTGTATGACATCGATGTCCTCATCCGCCGGACGCTCATCTACGCCACGGTGTCGACGATGCTGCTCGCAACGTACGTGGCTGCCGTCGCATTGCTCGAGTTCATCCTCGCCCCGGTCACCGGCGGCAGCGGCGTCGCGGTCGCGATCTCGACCCTCGCCGTGGTCGCGCTCTTTCAGCCGTTGCGGCGCCGGATCCAAGGTGCCGTCGATCATCGCTTCTACCGCGCGAAGTACGACGCCGACCGGACCGTGGACGCGTTCGCAACGCGGCTGCGCGAGCAGGTCGACCTCGGCGAGCTGCGCGCCGATCTGCTTGCCGCCGTCGGGGAGACGCTGCGACCGGCGAGCGCGAGCGTCTGGCTTCGCGGCCCCAAGCCGTGAGGCCTCGGCTCGTCGGCGGGGCCGCGGTGGCGCTGGGGCTCCTCGCGGTAGGGTCCGTTCTCGTCCTTCTCGGGTACGGCCTCACCCACGGTGCGACGGGCGCGAGCACGACGTGGGCGAACGAGCTCACCTACCTCGCGTTCATGCTCGCGTTCTCGACGGTCGGCGCCCTCGTCGCTTCCAGGCGCCCCGCAAACCCCATCGGCTGGCTCCTCCTGGGCTCGGTCCTCTGCTACGCGGTCGGAGGGGCGGGGGTCACGGTCGCCGGACCGGCGCTCCTCGCGTGGGCCGGCGCGTGGGCCTGGGGCGTCGGCGTGGGGCTTGCGGTCGTGACGCTGCTGCTGTTCCCGGACGGTCACCTTCCGTCCCGGCGGTGGAGACCCGCTCTCTGGCTCGCGGTCGTCGGGGTCATCGGGTTCATCGTCGGGATGGGATTCGGCGCTCCGACCATCGGTGACAGCAACGTCCCGAACCCGTTCGCGGTGCAGGGGTCGCTCGGGGAAGCTCTGGGCGCTCTTCAGGAAACGTTCCCGCTCGTCATCGTGGCCGCCCTGCTCGCGTTGGTTTCCGTCGTGGCGCGCTTCCGTCGCTCCCGCGGGATCGAACGTGAGCAGATCAAGTGGGTCCTGTACGCGGCGGCGTTGGTCGGAGTCGGCCTGGTGGCCCAGCTCCCGATCTTCATCATCATGCCGCCCGACGCCGCGGCGAATGCGAGCAACGCCGTCGCGACGGGCGCCTTCGCGTGCGTCCCCGTGGCCATCGGGATCGCCGTTCTTCGCTACCGCCTCTACGACATCGACGTCCTCATCCGTCGCACGCTCGTCTACGGCGCGACGACCGGGGCCATCGCCGTCGCGTTCTTCGGCGGCATCGTGGTGCTGCAGGCGGTCCTCCGACCGGTCACCAGCGGCTCCGAGCTGGCGGTCGCGATCTCCACCCTCGTTTCGTTCGCGCTGTTCCAGCCGCTGCGCGGACGCGTCCAGCGCGCCGTCGACCGCCGGTTCTATCGCGCCAAGTACGACGCCGAGCACACGGTCGACGTCTTTGCCGCCCGGCTACGGGACGACGTTGACCTCGATTCCCTCCGAGCCGAGCTCCTCGATGCGGTGACCGACACCCTGCAGCCGGCACACGCCAGCGTGTGGATCCGTTGAGCTAGGAGCTCCCCTCCAGCTGCGTGGCGTACTTCTCCAACCCGGCGATCACGCCCTTCAGCACGAGCCCTTCGCCCTCGAGGCGGCGCGCGAGGCCGGCCGCCTGCCGCAGGCGCTCGGCGATGAGCGTCCAGGCCGCCTGGCGGTGGGGCAGCAGGTAGCCGCCGATGTAGAAGAGCTCGAATGTCGGTCCCGCCGTGCGGTCGGGAGCACTCGGGCCGAAGGGCAGCGTCGTGAGGAGCTGACCGAGCGGCTTGATCGCGGCGAACATGAGCTCGACGCCGACGTTCTCGAGCTTCGCCAGCTGCGTGGGCGTCTCGTCGGTGTGGGCGAAGAACCGGGTGAGCGCCAGCAGCACGATCTCGTTGACGACGTTGAACAGATCCGCGACCCGTTTCGTCCGCGGGTCATCGATGAGCGGGACCGGGTCGCCGTACCGATGCGGCCGCACGTGACCGGGCAGCACCGGACGAGCCGGCTCGAAGGCGGGATCGGCCGCTCGCAGGGCGAGGTACTCGTCGTAGATCCCGAGGAACCTCCCGAAGTGCGCCTCGCGCCAGTCGCCGGTCGCGCCTTCGCCCTGCTCCACGATCACGTCGATGGCCCGATGCGCGGAGTCCAGGTCCGTGACCGCGACGAGCCCGTCCCAGTGCATGACGTCCGGGCTCGTCTGGGCGGGCGGCGGCCCGATGAACAGCTTGTCGGCGCCGAGCGTCCCGGTGAGCCACGCGAAGCCGATGTCGATCGCGCGATACAGGTGACCGACCGTCGAGAACCCCTGCGGGGCGGGCACGATGTCGTCGTCGGCCATGAACGGCCGGGCGCGCTCCACGGCGACCTGCGCGTCGGGGTCGTCGAGCGCGACGCCCTCAGGCCGCTCGAGGAACAGGAAGTGCCGGAGCGCCTGTTCACCGAACGGTACGAGCGCGATCTGCACGCCGGCCGGGAAGTGCTTGGCCGCGGTCGGGAGATTCGGGCGGCTGAGGTGCGGCGCCGCGCCGATCGCGGTGAGCAGGTTCTGCACCAGGGTGAGGTGCAGCATCTCCTGCTTCGCGACAGTGAGGATGGTCGTCCGCCAGCGGTCCACGGCCTCGAGCTGCGCCGTCGTGAGTCCCTCGTCGAGCCGCTGCTTCATCGTGAATGCGGCGAAGAGGTATTCGCAGAGGATCGTGTGCTCGAGCTCGGCCGCCTCGCGCAGCAGGTAGATGAGCTGCTCGCGATGCTCGACGACGATCGGCGGCTCGGCCTCCGCCGGGACGTCGCGGATGGAGCTGCTCACCCGGCTGGTCTACGGGCGGTGCGTCCGGAAAGCGTTACGGCCGCCGTCCTCGCCAGCCCGTAACGCTTTCCGGACGGCCTGCCGCGCAGACTCGCGACGGTGACGCGTGCGGCTGCCCTGGTGTTGACCGCGGCGAGCCTCGCCCTCGCAGTGGGCGCGCTCGTATACGTCGCGCTGTCCTGGGGTGCGCCGCTCCCGGACTCCTGGGGATTCCGCGGCTACCCGATCATCCACGCCGTCGGCTTCACCGCCGTGGGCGCGATCGTCGCGCTCCGTCGCCCGGCGAATGTGATCGGCTGGCTCCTCCTCGGGACCGGCGTCGTGGCCGCGATCGGCGCGCTGGGTCTTGAATACGGCGTCTACGCGATCGTCGGTCGCCCCGTCGCGCTCACCGGCGGTCTCTTCGGTGCGTGGCTCGGCTCGTGGACGTGGGTCATTTACATCGCGGGCATTCTCCCGTTCGTGCTGCTTTTGTTCCCCGATGGCCGGGTGCTCTCCGCGCGCTGGCGGCCGGTCGGCTGGGCGGCCGTAGTCGGTCTCGTCGTCACGGCGGCGTACATGGCATTCAGGTCGGGGCCGTTGCAGCTCGCCTCCTACGCGGACAACCCATTCACGCCGCTGCCTTCGGCGCTGGTCGACCCGCTCGGCTCGATCGGCATCTTGACGATGATCCCGGTGATGGGCAGCGCGAGCTGGTCGCTCGTCTTGCGATTCCACCGCTCGACCGGCATCGAGCGCGAGCAGATCAAGTGGCTGGCGTTCTCAGCGGCTCCCATGGCCGCCGCCGGGCTTGCGAGCGCGGTCCTGCCCGACAAAGTCGGTCAGGTCCTGTTCGTGTTCCTGTTGCTTTCCGTCCCGATCGCGGTCGGCATCGCGATCCTCCGGTACCGGCTGTACGACATCAACGTCCTCATCAACCGCGCCCTCGTCTACGGTGCGACGACCGCGGGGATCGCGCTCGCGTTCTTCGCCGGGATCGTCGTCCTGCAGGCGGTCCTCCGTCCGCTCACGAGCGGGTCAGAGCTCGCGGTCGCCGCGTCGACGCTCGTCTCCTTCGCGCTGTTCCAACCGCTGCGCCGCGGATCCCAGAGTGCCGTCGATCGTCGCTTCTACCGATCGCGCTACGACGCCGCGCGCACGCTTGACGCGTTCAGCGTCCGCCTGCGGGACGAGGTCGACCTCGATTCGGTCCGCGGCGGCTTGCTGGACGCGGTGCGCGACACCGTGCACCCGGTCCACGCGAGCGTGTGGCTCCGATGACGTTCGCCGGCCTCGCGGCCTCCGCGCTGTTTGGCATCACGCTCGCGCTGGACGGACTCATCCTGTTCTTCGGCCTCCGCACCGCAGGGATCCCGCTCGCCGACGGTCAGCCGCCGTTGCTCGAGCAGCTGCCGTTCTACGTGCCGATCCTCTTCGCGTACGGGACCGTCGGCGCGCTCGTCGCCGCGAAACGGCCGCGCAACCCGATCGGCTGGCTGTTCTTGGCCGTCGCGATCGGGTTCGCCGCGTCGCTTGCCCTTTCCGGGTACGCGCTCGACGTGCACGTCAACGGTTCGGCTGCCGCGCGTGCCGCCGTAGACAGCGTCCAGATCGGCGACCCGATCGATCTCGTCGTCGCGGTCTTCGGTTTCATCCTCCTGCTCTACCCGACCGGTCGGCTTCCCTCGCCACGCTGGTGGCCCCTCGCCGTGTTCATGGTCGTCGCGGCGATCGGCGGACGGGTGTACACGGGTCCCGGCAGCGCGCTGTTCGGCTTCGCGACGCCGCTCGCGCTCACCGCGCCGGTCATCCGGCTCCGATACGCCTCACCGATCGAGCGCCGCCAGATCGAGTGGTTCGTCTACTTCATCGCGCTCGGCGTGATCGCGTTCGTCGCGTCGCTCGTCGTCGAACTCTTCGATCCGAACGCCGGCGGTTTCTTCTGGGGCTTCGCGGCATTCTGCCTGGGGATGACCGCGGTCGCGGCGGGGATCGCGATCCTTCGCTACCGCCTGTACGACATCGACGTCCTGATCCGGCGCACGGTCATCTACGGCGCCACGAGCGTCGCGCTCGCGGTCACATTCGTCGGAGTGGTCCTCGTGGTCGAGACCTTCCTTAGTCCATTCACTCGCGGTAACGAGCTCGCGGTCGCCGCGTCGACGCTCGTGAGCCTCGCACTGTTCCAGCCGTTGCGGTCGCGCGTCCAGAACGCGGTCGATCGCCGGTTCTATCGCTCGCGCTACGACGCGGCGCGCACGCTCGATGACTTCAGTGTGCGGCTGCGCGATCAGGTCGCCCTCGACGCGGTCCGCGCCGATCTCCTCGACGCAGTGCGTGATACCGTCCAGCCCGCTCACGCGAGCGTCTGGCTCCGCGAATGACTCGGCGGCAGGCGATCGCGGTCTGGATCGCGTCGATGGCGATGATCGTGGTCGGACTCACACTGCTGGCGCTCGTTCCGGCTGGACGCGCGCCTGCCGGGGCGACGTTGGGCGACGCATTGCCGATCCTTCCATTGCCACTGTCCGCCGCGGCAGTCGGTGCGCTGATCGGGGGGAAGCGCCCCGGGAACACAGTCGGCCGCCTCCTGTCGCTGCTCGGACTCGCGGTGTCAGTTCAGATCTTCGTGGCCGGGTATGCGTCCTTCGGCCTGTTCAGCGAGCATCCGCTGCCGCAGGCGAATGTCGCCGCATGGATCTTCTCGTGGACCAGCGCGACCATCGGGCTGTTCGCCTACCTGCTTCTATTCGAGTTCCCCGACGGCCGCTTGGCGCTTCGCCGTACGCGCATCGGCCTGGCCTGCGGCGTCATCGGCACGGTCCTGTTCTGGTTGGCGCTCGCGATCCTTCCCGGCACGCTGTTCAACATCTCGGGGGTCCAAAACCCGTTCGGGGTGCCGGGCCAGGAGGCCCTGGTCATTGCGCTCGTCGGGGCGGCGGGCATCCTGTTCCCCGTGACCGTGCTCCTCGGGGCGAGCGGCGTCCGCGAGCGCTACCGCCGAGCCGAGCACCGCGAGCGTCTGCAGCTGAAGTGGTTCGTGGCGGGGACGATCTTCGCGACCGTCGGCGCGGCCATCGCGCTGCCGCTGGCGGCGATCGACTTCGGCCTCACGAAGATCAGCTTGAGCCTCGCGGTATCGGCAATTCCGATCGCGATCGCGATCGCGATCCTGCACGAGCACCTGTACGAGATCGACGTTCTCATCAATCGCGCGCTCGTGTACGGCGCGACGACCGTGGGGATCGCGGTCGCGTTCTTCGCGGCCATCGTGGTCCTGCAGGCGCTCCTCCGTCCGTTCACCGGCGGGTCGGAGATCGCGGTCGCGATCTCGACGCTCGCGTCCGTCGCGCT
>DATCOR010000145.1:0-3576 GCA_036564585.1 Candidatus Limnocylindria bacterium
CCGAGAAGTCGGTGCGCGGCACGTACGTCTTCGCGTCGGATCCGAGACGCTGCAGCGTCGGCATCGCGGTGAGTCCGACGTCCGACATCTTGAAGCTCTGGTAGTAGGTGCCGTCGTCGCCCGCGGGCTCGAGGCCGAGCGCCTTGAATCGGTCGACCACGTACGCGGCGGCCTCCTGGTAGCCCTTCGATCCGGTGTACCGCCCGCCGCGTGCCGGATCGGCGATGTACGCGAGGTCGTCGTGGGCCAACGTACCGTCGAACTGCTTCGAGATCGCGGTGAGCGCGGCCGCCGGTCCGACCAGCGGGAGCACGATCCGGATGACGATCACGAGGGCGACGACCGCGGCCGCCGTCCGCCAGGTGAGGACCTTGCCCAGCGCGACCGGCGAGCGCTCGAAGAAGATCCGCAGCCCGTGCCCCGCGAGATTGAAGGCGAGCACGCCGCTCGCGAACGCCGCGGCCGGCACGAGCACGATCCATGGCGCGAAGAACACCTCGAACCGGCCCTGGGCGAGGATCGCGCCCCACTCCGGCGCGACGAACGAGAACGCCTGACCCGATCCGCGCAGGTCGTTCAGCGGTACCGAGACGCCGCCGCCGACGACGTAGCCCAGGAAGCCGAGTTCGCCGAGGATCAGGAGGATCGCGCTCGCCTCGAGGGCCGCGCTGATCGCAAGGAGCGGCATCAGGTTCGGGATCGCGTGGCGCGCGAAGGTCGCGAACTCTGACAGACCCTCCGCGCGCGCGGCTTCGAGGAACGGCCGGCCCTTCAGGTCGACGAGGGCCGATCGCGTGGCGCGCCCAAAGCCCCACCAGCCGGTGATCGTGAGCGCCGCGGCGAACGCCGAGAGCCCCGACCGGATGTCGAACGCGAAGATCCACAGCACCGCGAAGAGCAGCGTCGGGAACGCCGCGAACGCGTCGATGAGCGCCGAGACGCCGCGGTCGATCCATCGTCCCGCGAACCACCCCGCGACGGCGCCGAGGGTGACCCCGATGGCCAGCCGCGCTGCGAGCACGATGAACGCGAGCGTGAACGTCGCCTGCGCGCCGTACATGATCGTCACCCAGAGGTCGCGCCCTTGCCGGTCCGATCCGAGCGGGTAGCCGTACATGCCCGGGTCGAACGGCGCCGGGATCGAGTGCGTGCCGACCTGCACGAAGGAGTGCCCCTGCAACGGGTTCACTGGCGTGAGGAGCGGGGCGCCGAAGCCGAGGATCAGCCAGCCGAGGATCAGGGCCACGCCGACGACGAGCTGCCAGTTGAGTGCGCGCCTCACGTCGAGGCTCCGGTCGCGCGATGGGCGAATCGGCCGGCGAGCGCATCGAGGCTGAAGCGGACGATGGCGATCGTGACCGCGAGCGAGCCGAGGAGCGTGCCGGTAGTGGCCGCATCGAAGCGCCGGATCGCCTGCAGGAGCGCGAAGCCGAGGCCTGGCCAGCTGAAGAACACCTCGACCACCGGCAGCGTCGAGAGCGCGATCGACAGGCCGGTCGCGACGGCGCCGATGATCGGCACCGCGGCGTTGCCAAGCGCGTGCCGGGCGAGGATCACGGACTCGACGAGGCCCTTCGCGCGCGCCGTGCGGATGTAGTCGAGCCTGAGCACGTCCTCGGTGGCGACATACGCGAAGTTCGCGATCTGCGCGAACGGGCGCGCCGCCAGGACGAGGACCGGCACGATGAGGTGGTCGTCGAGTCCGTACCCGAACGTCGGCCAGAGGCGGATCCCGTATCGCGCGTTGAGCTCGGCGCCGCCCAGGATGAGCAGGATCGCGAGGAGGAACGACGGGATCGAGACCGCGAGCGTCGTGAAGGTCAGCAGGACGGCTCGAACGCGGCTGCGCCGCGCCGCGGCGGCAAGGACGCCGACCAGGATCCCGCCGGCGGCCGCCAGAACGATGGCGAGGAGCACCAGGACCATGCTCTTCGTGTAGGCGTCGACCAGGAGCTGGCCCATCGCGCGGCGCTCGCCGCCGAGGATCGACGTCGAGCTCGCCTCGCCGAGCGATCCGGTCGCGAGGCTGGTGAAGTAGTCCGACGTTCCTTCCCAAGCCTGCTGCGCGATCGTCGGCACGTCCGCGCGTTCGAGTCGCGTGCGCGCCGAGACCAGGGCCACCTGGGACAACACGATGATGAGCACGAAGGTGAGGACGACGAGCGCGAGCCGGACCAGCACGGCCAGCGATGCGCGCGTGGCCGCTCCGCGTTCCACCACTACGTCCGACCTAGAATACCGAGATGAGCCCTCAAAAGTTCTATGTCACGACGGCGATCGCCTACGTCAACGATCGCCCCGGACTGCACCATGCCTACGAGTTCGCGGGCACCGATGCGCTTGCCCGGTTCTACCGCCAACGTGGGCGTGATGTCTTCTTCCTCACCGGCACCGATGAGAACGCGACGCGCAACGAGGTCGCGGCGAAGGCGCAGGGGATCACCACGCGCGCGCTCGTCGACCAGCACGCCGCCGAGTTCAAGCAGATGGCGGATGCGTGGCAGATCTCATACGACCGCTTCATCCGCACGACCGACCCCGATCACGTGAAGGGCGTCCAGGAGTTCGTCCACCGCTGGATGAAGAACGACGACGTCTACCTCGCGACGTACGAAGGCCTCTATTGCCTCGGCTGCGAAGGCTTCAAGGACCAGGACGAGCTGGTCGACGGACGATGCCCGATCCACCCCACGCACCCCGAGTACATCCAGCAGCTGAAAGAGGAGAACTACTTCTTCCGGCTCTCGAAGTACGAGGGGAAGCTGAAGGAGCTGTACCGGAAGCAACCCGACTTCTGCGTCCCCGAAGCGCGCCGCAATGAGGTCCTCGGCTGGCTCGACCGCGGGCTGAAGGACATCAGCGTGTCGCGCCGCAACCTCACCTGGGGCATCCCGTTCCCCGACCACCCCGATCACGTCGTGTACGTCTGGTTCGACGCGCTCATCAACTACGTGACCGGCGTCGGGTTCGGCACCGACGACAAGAAGTTCGGGAAGTGGTGGCCGGCCGACGTCCACGTGATCGGCAAGGACATCACCCGCTTCCACTGCCTGTTCTGGCCAGCCATGCTCATGGCGGCGGGCGTCGAGCTGCCGCGCCAGGTCTTCGCCCACGGCTTCCTCGCGATGGGCGAAGGCCGGCTGTCGCGATCGAGCGGCAACATGATCGACCCCATCGCGGCGGCGAAGGAGTGGGGGAGCGATGCGATCCGGTACCTCGTGCTGCGCGACGCGCCGTTCGAGAAGATCGAGGATTCGCCGATCAGCCCCGAACAATTCAATGCCCGATTCAACGCCGATCTCGCGAATGGCCTCGGCAACCTCGTCTCGCGGTCCCTGAAGATGGTCGAAAGCTATTGCGAGGGCGTCGTACCGCGGCGAGATGGCGAAGGCCCCTCTGAGATCGCGTTGCACGCCATCGCGGACCGCGCGATCGAGGCACACGATGCCGCAGCCGCCGAGCTCCACATCGCCGATGCGCTCGGCGCGATCTTCTCGCTCGTCGACGCCGCGAACAAGCACTACCAGGAGACCCAGCCCTGGAAGCTCGCGAAGGATCCCGAGAACGCGCTCGAGG
>DATCOR010000096.1:0-6523 GCA_036564585.1 Candidatus Limnocylindria bacterium
TTCCTGGCCAAGCCGTTCTCGCGTCAGCAGCTGGTCAACGGCGTGACCTCGGCGCTCGCGTCATGACGACCGTTCTCATCGTCGACGACGACCAACAGCTCCGACGGTCCGTCGATCGCGTGCTGACGAGCTCGGGGTTCGAGTGCCGGACCGTCGGCACCGTCCGCGAGGCTCTGGATGCGGTGGCGACGCACGGCCCCGATATCGTCCTGCTTGACGTCGAGCTCGGCGCCGAATCGGGACTCGATGTCCATCGCGCGCTTCGAAGGAAGCATGCTCGCACGCCGGCAGTCATCTTCAGCACCAGCCGCCGCGACCTGTTCCCGACGATGCTCGATCAGATCGGACCGCTGGACGACTGGATCATCAAGCCGTGGGACGCGGCGGAGTTCCTCGCCCGCGTCGAGCTCGCATCGAGGCGCCTCATCATCGATCGACGGGCCTAGTCCAGTGCGTGGCGCTCGGAACCTCATCGCAGCCGGCGGGATCGCCGGACTTGCCGCCGCGACCGACACCGGTCCGTCGACGATGGATCTAGTCGAGCGAGACCGAGCGCAGCCGGAGTGAGTTCGTCACGACGGTGACGCTCGAGAGGGCCATCGCACCGGCTGCGAGCACCGGCGACAGCAACCACCCGGTCAACGGATAGAGCGCGCCGGCCGCGACCGGGATGAGCAGCACGTTGTAGACGAAGGCCCAGAACAGGTTCTGGCGGATCGCGTTCACCGTCGCTCGCGACAGCCGCAACGCGCGCGGCACGCCGCGGGGATCGCCGCCGACGAGCACCACGCCCGCGGACGCGATCGCGACGTCGGTCCCGCTCCCGATCGCGATGCCCAGATCCGCGCGAGCGAGGGCCGGCGCGTCGTTCACGCCGTCGCCGACCATCGCGACGCGATGTCCCGCGCGTTGCAGCTCGGCGATGACCTCGTCCTTCTGCGCCGGCTTCACGCCGCCCCGCGCCTCATCGACGCCGAGCTCCCGCCCGATCGCGGTCGCGGTCCGCTGCGTGTCGCCCGACACGAGCAGCGTGCGCAGGCCGCGCGCGCGCAACACGCCGATGGCTTCACGCGCCGCCGCCTTCGGCGTGTCGGCCAGGGCGAAGATCGCGCCCGGCTTCCCGTCGACGGTCATGACCAGCGGCGTGCGGCCGGCCTCCTCGTGGCGGGTCAGCGTCGCCTCCGGCACGTCGGCGAAACCGTGACCGCGGGCGAGCTCGGCGTTGCCGAGCCAGACGTCGTGGCCATCGACGGTCGCGTGGACGCCGGCGCCCGGCAGCGATACGAAGGCGGAGGCCTCGGGCACGGTGAGGCCGCGACCGCGCGCCGCCTCGACCAGGGCCTCGCCCAGGGGATGCTCCGAGCCACGCTCTGCGCCGGCGGCGAGCCGGAGGACCTCGTCCTCCCCGAAGTCCGCGCAGGCCAACAGATCGACGAGCTGCGGCCGGCCGGCGGTGAGCGTGCCGGTCTTGTCGAACGCGACGACGTCGATGGACCGCGCGCGCTCCAGCGCCTCGGCGTCGCGGATGAGGATGCCGCGGCTCGCCCCGCGCGCGATCCCGACGGTGAGCGCCGTGGGCGTCGCGAGGCCGAGCGCGCACGGGCAGGCGATGATCAGGACGGCGATCGCCGCGCGAAGCGCCGCGCCGAACGACGGCGACGGGCCGAGCGCAAGCCACACGACGAACGTGCCGAGCGCGATCGCGAGGACGATCGGCACGAAGACCGAGGCCACCTGGTCGACCAGCCGCTGGATCGGAGGCTTCGAGCCCTGCGCTTCATCGACCAGGCGCACGATCGACGCGAGCACCGTGTCGCGGCCGACCTTGGTGGCGCGCACGCGCAGCGCGCCCGTCCGATTCAGGGTCCCGCCGGTCACGTCGTCGCCCGCGGTCCGCTCGACCGGCATCGACTCGCCGGTGATCATCGATTCATCGACCGCCGACGCTCCGGCGACGACGATGCCGTCGGCGGCGACGGTCTCGCCCGGCCGCACGACGATGACGTCTCCCACGGCGAGCGCGGCGATCGGGATGTTCTCCTCGATGCCCCCAGCGCGGCGCACCCGCGCGGTCTTCGCCCCGAGCGCGAGCAGCGCGCGGATCGCGTCTCCGGTGCGCGCGCGAGCACGAGCCTCGAGGAAGCGGCCGACCAGGATGAGCGCGACGATCGCGGTCGCGGTCTCGTAGTAGAGGTGCTCGGCCGGATCGAGTCCGGCCGCGACGAATGCGCCCGGCACGAACGTCGCGGCGACCGAGGTCGCGTACGCGGCCGTCGTACCGACGACGACCAGCGTGTTCATGTTCGTCGTGCGATGCCGCGCGGCGCTCCAGGCCGCGCGATAGAACGGCGCCGCGGCCCACAGCTGCACCGGCGTGGCGAGCGCGAACATCGCGTACGGCCGCCAGACGGCGCCGCGAAGCGACGGGACGAGGAGGTCCCCCATCGCGAGCGCCATCGTCGCGGCCGCCAGGATCGCCGCGATGACCAGGCGACGTCGAAGGTCCGCGACGTAGCGCAGGCGAAGGGCGCGCTCGGCGTCGGCGTGCTCGGCGCGCTCGCGGTCGTCGGATGGGATCGGGAGCGCGCCGTACCCCGCGCGTTCCACGGCGCGCACCAGGCCGCCCATGTCCGTCGTCGGGGCGAGCCGCACCGTCGCGCGCTCGGTCGCGAGGTTGACGTCGGCCGATGCGACGCCGGGCACCGACCGCAGCGCGGACTCCACGCTCACCACGCACGACGCGCAGGTCATGCCGGTGATGGCGAGGTCCCTTTTAACCCTGCTCGCTTCGCTGCCTTCGGCTGCTCCGCGATCGGGGGCCCAATCCGCTCGGTCGGGCAAAGCCCTCCCTCGCTCAGGCAGGCGGGTACCCGGCCGCGGTCAGCACCTTGCGCAGCACGCGGTCATCGGCCGAGCCGCGGACGCGCACGATCTTGGCAGCGAGGTCGACGGTGGCGGACTCGACGCCCTCGACGGGCTCGAGCGCCTCCTCGATCGTTCCGGCGCAGCCTTCGCAGTGGATCGCCGGCAGGGAATAGGTCCGCTCGGCGTTCGGCTCGGTCAACTGGCTCCTCCAACGCACTAGCCCCTCCCGGGAGGGGGTGGGATCTAGAGTACCGCGCCGCAGCTCGGACACCGTCCCGCGCGCTCCGAGGCGGACGCGCCGCAGCGGCGGCACATGAGCACGCCGGTCGCGTCGGTCGGCCGGATCTGGCGGATCTCCGACTCGAAGCTGGACTCCCAGCGGCGGCGCATCCGCAGCTCGCTCGCGCTCCGGCCGCCGCCGGACAGCACGGTGAACCCGGCGATGAGCAGGACCAGGATGACGATCCCGAAGAGCTCGTTCATCCCTCGAGCCCGCGCGCAACGGCTCGGAGCAGCTCGACGTCGTCCGCGATCGCGAGGGCGGGCAGCTCCGCGCGGACGGTTCCCGCGATGCTCGCGGCGATGCGCGACCGGACGTCGCGATCGAGAGTGGCCTCGCGCGATGCGAAGGTGCGCACGAGCTGCTGTGCCGGCGCGGAGAGCATTCGCGCCGCCGAGAGCGGGTCGTCGGGCCGGACGCTCGCCGGAACCGGCGCGTTGCCCGCCGCCCGCAGCATCGCGGCGATCCGCCGGAGGAGCTCGATGTCATCGGCCACGTCCAGGTCGGGCAGGTTCGCCCGCAGCGGGCGGGCGATGGCCGCGGCGAGCTTCGCCCGGTCCGCCGGCGCCAGCGTGCTCTCGCGGGCCACGAACTCGCGCACCAGCCGCTGCGACTCGCCGGCGATCCGGATCGACGATCCGATCGGCTGCTGCGCGGCCGGGAGTGCCGACCAGGCCGGCCCGAGCGTCCGGAGGGACAGCCAGTCGAGCTGCGGCTTGGGCGCGCGCACGACGTAGGTCCCGGCCGCGAGGTCACCGAGCCGCTGAGAGCGCGGCGTCAGGAACATGACGGCCACGCCGAGCGCGTAGTAGCCGGGGAGGAAGTCGATGACCCGCACGAGATTGCGGATGAGCACGGCGGTGAATCGGGCCGGCTCGCCGTCCGCGCCGATGACCCGGAGGCCGGACCGCCGCTTGCCGAGGGTCTGCCCGTTCCATAGCCACTCGAGCACGACGAAGTAGGCGACCCAGCTCGAGAGGATCAGGAATGCCGCGACGCCGGCGAGCTGCGTCGCGAGCTCGGCCGGAAGGCGTCCGCCGACGAGGACGGCGCCGACGCTGAGGCCGATGACCATCAGTGCCGACACGAGAACGTCGAGGAGCGCGGCGGAGCCTCGGGTGCCGGCGCCCGCGAGGTCGTAGCGGAGCACGACGTGGTCCGCCGTCTCCACCTCGAGCCGGCCGAGCGAGACCGCCATGCGCGCATGGTACGTTCGGGGTCGTGCCGATCTCGGTGGACCGGTTCGTCGAGGACCGGCGCTCTCGGTGGGCCCGGCTCGCGGCGCTCGTCGCGTCGGCCGAGGGTCGCGTCTCGCGGCTCCGGGCGGCCGAGACCCTCGAGCTCGGCCATCTCTATCGCGCGGCGACGAACGATCTTGCGATCGCGCAGCGTGATTTCAGGCGTGACGCGGTCGCGGAGCGGCTGAACGACCTGGTCGCGGCCGCGCACGCGATCGTGTACAGCGAGGCTCCGGCGAGCCGCGGGCGCCTCTGGCGGTTCGTCACGCGCGAGATCCCCCAGAGTGCTCGGGCCAGCCTGCCGTTCACACTCGTGGCGTTCGCCATCGTCCTCGTCCCGGCGATCGTGACGTTCGTATCCGGGCTCATCAGCCCCGAGGTCGCCGCGTCATCGCTGACCCCGGATCAACGCGAGGCGCTCGTCCGGCGCGTGCCGGGGACCGAGATCCCGGCCGACGCACGGCCCATCGCGGGCCCGTTCATCATCGCGAACAACATCTACGTCTCTGTTCTCGCCTTCGCCGGCGGTCTCACCGCCGGGATCTTCACCATCTATACGCTCGTCGAGAACGGGGCGATGCTCGGGACGCTCTTCGCGATCCTGGCCACGCGAGGCGTGGCCGGTAACCTGCTCACGTTCATCCTCGGACACGGGTTCCTCGAGCTCTCGGCGATCTTCCTCTCCGGCGGCGCGGGCCTCCGCTTCGGTTGGGCGATCCTGCATCCGGGCGACCTGTATCGCCGGGACGCGATCCGGCTCGCCGGCGTGCAGGCGATCCAGGTGATGTTCCTGGTCGCGGCGACGCTCACCGTCGCGGGCACGATCGAGGCCTTCGTCTCGCCCACGCTGCTTCCCGTTCCGGTGAAGCTCGCGATCGGCGTGACGACCGGGGCGCTGCTCTGGGGCTACATCCTGTTCGCGGGGACGCCTCGCCTATCGCGCTACTACGAGCGGACGCTCGGAGCAAGCTCCGCTTATAGGAAGCGTCTCTTCAGCTCGAGGTAGCGCTGGATCACGGCGACCGTGAGCCGGTCGGAGGGCACGTCGATGGTGTGCACGCCGTGCCGGCGAAGCAGCGCGAGCGCGGTCGCTCGATCCTCGATCACTGTCTGGGCGATGGTGCGCTCGTAGGCGGCAGCGGTCGTGCGTGGCACGTCGCGCGCAAGCTCGGCGAGGCGCGGGTCAGCGAGAACGCAGCACAGGACGAGGTTGTTGCCGGCGAGCCGGGTGATCGCGGCGACCAGTCCGCGCGACGCGTCCGTGTCGATGAGGTCCGTGAACAGCACGACGAGCGCGCGGCGGGCGGCCCGGGCGCGCAGGAATTCGAACGCGGCCCGGGGATCGGACTCGGTCGTCGTGACCTCGAGCCGCCGTAACGCCTCGGTGATCCGGAGGAACTGGCGGCGGCCGCGCCGCGCCGGTACGAACGAGCGGATCTGGTCGGAATAGCCGAGCACGCCGACCTCGTCGCCCTTCGCGGTCGCGACGTAGCCGAGCATGAGCGCGGTGTTCACGGCGTGGTCGAGCTTCGTGAGCTCGCCCAGCGTGCTCGCCATCATCCGACCGGCATCGAGCACGATGACGATCCGCTGCTGGCGCTCGGTCTCGTACTCCATGCTGATCGGGCGGCCGTGCCGCGCGGTCGCGGTCCAGGAGATCGACCGCGGGTCGTCGTCCGGCTCGTACTCGCGCAGGCGCTCGAACACGCTGCCGGCGCCGGGGATCCGCGCCTGGCGCTGGCCCGCGTCGCTCGCGAGCCCGCGACGCGTGACGATGTCGTAGCGGCGGATCTCGCGCAGGTCGGGATACACGTTGGCGGGCGCCGCCGCGCGCGCGACCGATTGGCGCTCTACGAGATCGAGCGGTCCGATGGTCCGCAGGTGAACGTCGCCGAAGCGGAACGTGCCTCGGAACCGCGGCCACGCGACGTAATCCAGGCTCGCCTCACCACCGGCCGGGACGTGGAGCGTCGCAGCACGGCGATCGACGCGAAATGAGACCGGCGTTTCGTCTCGGATCCGGGCACGCAGGCCGCGGCCGAACGGATCGCGAAGGGTGACCGAGATCGGATTCGGGGCGCCGAGCGAGAGCTGCGGATCGGCGACACGCCGGACATCGCGCGCGTCGAGCCGCGGGCTC
>DATCOR010000174.1:0-7632 GCA_036564585.1 Candidatus Limnocylindria bacterium
GCGCTACTCGCTGAGCGCGCTTGGCGCGCCGGACCGCTGGGTCCGCGAGCGCGCGATCTGGCTCGCCGTGGGCGACGCGGTACGCGGGCGCTACGGCCGCGGATCGTGGCTGCCGGCGGAGCAGCCGATCGCCGAACGGCGCGCCGACGCCTGACCTGGGCGACGTGCGGGAGGTGGCCGGCCGCGCGGTCTTCGCGGTGCTCGGGCCGCGACGGTTCCATCGGCTGATCGGCGCCGTGCGCGCCCGCAGCAGCGGCCGCCTCGCTCCGGAGGCGCTCCGATCGATCGCCGACGTGACCGATCGATTCCACGTCCTCTCGTACACCGAGGGCGCGCTCGACAACACGTTCTGGTTCGGCCTGCCGATCCAGAAGTCGCCGCTCGATTGCTGGGTGCTACCAGGAGATCGTGTTCGAGCAGAAGCCCGACCTCATCGTGGAGACCGGCACGTACCTCGGCGGATCGGCGCTGTTCTTCGCGCACCTGTGCGACCTCCTCGGGCACGGCGCGGTCATGACGATCGACCGTCAGCAGCGCGGCACGCTGGATCACCCGCGCGTGACGCAGCTCGTCGGAGATGCTCTCGATCCGGAGATCCTTGGCGCGGTCAGAGCGCGCGCGGCGGCCGCGAAGCGGGTGCTCGTGGTGCTCGACGACGATCACAGCGCGCCGCACGTCCTACGCGAGCTCGCGACCTACGGCCCGTTCGTCACGCCGGGGAGCTACCTCGTGGTGGAGGACACCGACGTGAACGGGCACCCCGTCATGCCCGGACACGGGCCTGGACCGCACGAGACCGTCGAGGAGTACCTCCGGACGAACGACGAGTTCGTCATCGACCACGGCCGCGAGAAGTTCCTGCTCACCTACTTTCCGGACGGCTGGCTCCGGAAGCAGACCCGCTGACCGCGCCGCCCTCGCCGCGCTGGGGGGCGAGCTAGGAAGGCGCCGCCGCCACGTCGTCGGGACCGGCCATGGCGGCGTCTGCACCTTCGATCATGCGGTCGTCGCCGATGAGCGCGAAGACGCCCATGAACGCGAAGTAGTTCTGCAGCGATCGCCAGGCGAACCACAGCGCGACGCTCGGGAAGACCAGCGCCGCATTCGGCAACTCCCGCCACCGCCGGGCGAGCAGCCAGAGCAACGCCCCGAACACGACGAGCGAGATGATCCCGTAGACCCCGCGCGGCAGCAGCGGAAGCACGCCGTCGATGCCGAATCGCACGAACCCGACGCCGTCGGACTCGAGGGCGCCGAGCATGGGCGCGCTCACCCCGTTCCAGTACGACGCCGGGTCCGCGACCACGAACGGCAGGTTCGGCAGCGCGAACGCGGCCGCGGCGATCGCGCCGCGCCGAAGTGTCTCTCGCGCTCCGTCGCGCTTCCACACGATCAACAGGTAGAACGGGACGAAGAACCAGGCCGGCTGCCGATCCGCCGCGGCGAGCCCGACCGCGAGCGCAGACAGGATCGGGCTGTCGATGAATAGGATGCCCGCGGAAAGCAGCAGCGCCCACAACGGATCCACGCCGGCGAGGACGTTCTGCCGGATGATGATGGTGTTCCCGACCACGGCCGCGGCAACGAGCGGTCGCCACCGTCCGCGGACGCGGCTGACGCACAGCAACACCAGAGCGATGAGCTCCGCCACGTAGATCGCCCGGATGTCGGTCAGGCCGAGCGCGACGAACGGCGTCACGCTCAGGAACGACAGGGCGGGGTAATTCAGGAAGCGGACCTCGGCGCCGTTCTCAAGGTGCGTCGCCAGGCTCTGCGGGACCCCGAAGTGAGCCAGGGCCTCCGAGACGTCGAAGTCGCGATACGGGTTCTGCCCGTTGAGCAGCAGCTGTGCGGCCCGATGCGGCACCGTGACCGAATCGACGTGATAGCCCTTGCCGCTGATGTCCGCGACCCCGACCAGCGCGAAGACCGCGAGCGCAAGTCCGATCGCGAGGCCATCCCGGGTCGACGGTCGCAGTCGCGCGACGGCGATGACCGGCAGCAGGACCGCGACGACCATCGCCATCCAGTCGTCGGGCGCAAGCGTGAGCGAGGCGACGACGAGGTGACGTTCGACGACCGAGGCGACGCAGGCGACGGCGAGCACGCCTAAGCCGACCCGCTGCAGCTGCTCGTCGGGACCGGAGGCGCTCCGGGAAATGAGCGTGAACACGAGGAACAGGAGCCCGAGCACCGCGGCCACTGCGAGGGCCGCCGGGAACAAGCCGGCCGTCGGATCCGGTCCGAACAGCCGCAAGGCCGGCGTCCACAGGGCGAACGCGGCGACAGCGAGGGTCCGGAACGGCCGCGGCGTCACCACGTAGGCGAGCGCCGCGGTCGCGACATAGAGGACGATGCCCGCGTCGTCGCCGCCAGTGGTGAAGGTCGCGCCGATGTACGTGGCCGCGAACGCGCCGAAGGCGATCAGCGGCGCGACGGGGAGCTGCCGGCGAGGCGAGGCCGCAAGGACGAGTACCAGGAAGAACAGGAAGCCGTAGGCGAACGGGAGATCCGAAGAATCGTCCAATGCATGCCGCACCGCTGCCGCGGACACGATCCCGGTCCCGGTGAGCACGAGCCCAGCGCGGACCAGCGAATCCCGCTCGAAGCCGGCGCGACCGATCACGTCGCCCGAGCGTAGGGGCCGGCCCGCGGACCCCGATGCCGTCGCTCCCACCAGTACGTCCCGAGCGCGGCGGCTTGGGTCGCGACCGCGACGCCGAGCACCACCCGCACGAGGCTCGCGGCGTCATGTGGGGCCGCGA
Source organism: Candidatus Limnocylindria bacterium (assembly GCA_036564585.1). Classification (GTDB taxonomy): domain Bacteria; phylum Chloroflexota; class Limnocylindria; order P2-11E; family P2-11E; genus UBA4735. The sequence goes on from DATCOR010000174.1 coordinate 2,766, forward strand.
GGATCGCGACGATCTCCGCCGTCACCGCGACGGCCAGGAGCAATCCGAATCGCATCTCGCCGCGGCCGATGAAGTGCGCGATCCACAACGAGAGGAGCGCGTTGAGGAGCGCGGCCACGGCGTACGGGCCGATCAGACTGGCCGCGAGCGGGTACTGGTCCCCCACGACCAGCCGCGTGAACGACGCCGGCGCGACGATGTACGCGAGGGTGACCGTGCCGCTGGTCGCGAGCGCAAAGCCGAGCGCAAGAAGGAGACCGCGATCGGTATCCTCGCCCCGAGCGTGATTGCGCGCCGTGCGCTCGAGCAGGATGAACCCGACCGCGATCGGCGCGAACAACACGACCTTCGCCATCGTGACGGCACCGGCGTAGGCGCCCGCGTCGGTGGATGAGAGCAGGGCTCTGCTGGCGATCGCGTCGATATTCGTGAGCCCGGCGTACGCCAGCATGATGACGGACGCGAGCAGGAAGAAGCGGCTTTCCGCCCGGCCAAGCTCGATCGCATGGACCGCGCCCCGCGCGGCGCGCAGCAGCGGTGCAAGGGGCACGATCGAGAGGAGCAGCCCGGCGGCGAGCGCGGAGACCGCGCCAACGAATGCCCCGGTCACCCCGAATCCGGCGACGACGAGCGCGACACCGACCATGAGCCTCACGAGCGCCTGCGCGATGAAATACCAGCCGAACCAGCCGAAATATGCCAGGCCCTGGAGCAACCCGCCGGTGAACGTGAGCGGGGCGGACAGGAAGAGCGCGAGCCCAAGGAGCGCCACCGATGGGACGGGCAGCGCGAGGGCCGACCCGACGAGCGGCGAGGCGACGACGATCGCGAGCGACGGAAGCCCCGCGCCGATCAGGATGCGCCGGCCCCACCGTCGGACGAACACGTGAAGCGCCGCTTCCTCACCTCGTGCGCGGTACTGCGCAGCGATGCGCGCCGTCCCGGACTGGATCACCTGGGCCGAGAGCGATTCGAGGATCAGGATCCCAAAGAGGGCGGTGAGGATCGCGTAGTCGTCGGGCCGGAGCAGCCGCGCCATGACGACCTGGTAGCCATAGCCGAAGACGTTCGCGACCGTGGTCGCTACGAGAACCCAGAGCGCCGCGCGAGCCGCGAACGCGCGGGTCATGAACGTCGCGGCGATGCCCATCGGACCAGAGCGTAGGAGCGGTCGCCACACTTCGGGTCAGGTCAGACGGCGCGCTTCACGGCCTCGGCCGGATGCCGACCGATATCGCGCCAGGTGAGGAACAACGCTGCATACCGAACCAGCACCGCAACGATGAGCCCAGCGATGAATGCCACGGGAAGGGGATCGTCGCGAGTGCGTGAAAGCAGCAGTGGGTACGACGTGAAGAACACTGCCACGTCGGCGGCCATGAACAGAGCAAGGGTCCGGCCCGGGAGCGCAAGGAGCGCGAAGAACGGGAGGAGCCAGATCGAGAACGGCGGTGAGTAGAGGCGCGACCAGAGGAGGAGGGCCAGCACCGCGTAGGCGGCGCCGACCGCCGGATCAGCGCTCCGGAGTGCTCGCGGCACGACGACAAGGACGTACGTGAGCACCAGACCGGAAGTCGAGATCGCAAGGAGCACCCCACTTGCATCGACGCCGTTGGATCCGAGGCCGATGGCCACCAAGCCCCAGACGGACTCTTCATTCGAGGCGATCGTGGCATACGCGCCCAGGAACGGGATACTCGAATGAGAGGCAAGGAGCGTGGGCAGATACGCAAGCGCCACAACGACGGTGAACGCCAACGCCGTCGCAGCTGCTCGGCGGGTGCGACCGCGAAGAAGGTCGCCGAGCGGGGTCAGTGGCGCAACTACAGCGGGGAATAGCTTCGTCGCCGCACCGAGCCCGTACAGGAGCGCGGCCCGGACCCGATGACCCGCGCGCGCGGCGATCACCCCGGCGAGCAACAAGACCGCTGGCAGGACATCGAAGTTCGCCCCGGCCAACAACAGGAGCTGCGGGGCGCAGGACCAGCACATGAGCGTGCGCCGTAGCCCGCAGGTCCGCGCGAGGAGGAAGCCACCGGTCCCTGCCGCAAGCACGACAACGATTCCCCACCCGAGCACGAACAAGGTCTGGTCGTCGATGACGAGCGAGATCAAGCCTGAGATGACTCCGGCGATCGGCGGATACGGGAAGTACAGGTCGACGAATGGAAGCTTGTGCCCACCACCCTGCATATCGCGCCATAGGAGGGCCATGTCGGACCAACCTAAGAATCGCCAGGGACGTTGGAGGAGTTCCGCCGAGAACAGCAGCCGCGGCACCACCGACAGAGCCGCGCTTGCCGACGCGATTCCGGCAGCGAGCAACGCATCCCGACGCGTGCCGCCCAGTGAGGCGCTCAGACGGGCTGCGGAGTCTTCTGCGCGGCAGACAGGAAGTTCGCCATGAGCTCCTCGAACTTCGAGAACGGTGCTCGCTTCATCGAAGTATAAGTACGCGCACGGCCTGAGCCAGGTGCGTGATGTGTGATCGCACCACGATCGGGCTCAGCTCGCCCGCGCGCGGATCACGAGCCAGGCCACCGCAGCCTGGCGAATGAGCACGCCGGCGATGATCGCGGCGTAGAAGGGCATCGCTTCAGGGCCGAGCACTTCACGCGACGTCCCCCGAAATCCAAAGATCGCAAGGAACGTAAGTGCGTCGCCGACGAACATGAACAGGAGCAACCGCCAGTCCGGGACATACAGGGCGAATACCGGCAACAACCAAATTGCGTACTGGGGCGATCGGAGTCGAGTCCAGAACACAAGGACGGCGACCGCCACCCACGACAGGCGTTCGGCATCGGGGTTCGATCGCAGAGCGGGCCAGAGCACAAGAAGCGCGTAGGTGATGACGAGCCCGCCGACGGATATCGCGGTGACGATCGAACCGATCTGGTCCGGACGAGCGAACAGGTCGAGCACCATCGCGACCGGTAGCCAGATCGAGTCGACGTTCGACGCAGCGACGGCATATGGCGTCACGCCGTAGTTGAGGAGCGAGAAGGGTGCGATGATCGCAGGACCATCGATCAGCGCGAGCGCAACAATTGTGGCACCGGCCAGCAGCAGGGCCGTGCGACGCTTGCCTACGCGCCATAGGGCAACCAGATACGGCGGTGGCGCGACCAGCGGAAAGAGCTTTGTGGCCGCACCCATCGCGATCGACACGCCGGCGCGGATCGGCCGGTCGGCGCGCAGCGCGGTCGCCGCATATGCGACCGTAAGGACGGCGAGCGCATCGAAGTTCTGGCCACCGAACAGGAGGAGCTGTGGTGCAAGTGACCAGAAGACGATCGTCCGGCGCGCGCCGATCCTCGCGGCAAGCAGCAGCGCAACGGCGCGGGCTGCGAGCGCCACGACAGCGAGCCAAACGACGACCAGAACGACCAGCTCACCGGTCACGTAGCTGACCAAGGCTGAGCCCCAGCCGATCAATGGGTGGTACTCGAACGGGAACGTCCAGTACGGCCAATGAGTGATGAAGATGGGCGTGCCATAGAGAACCTGCGCGATGTCTATGAAGCCGAAGGCGCTCCACGGCCTTGGAAGGAACTGCATCGCGAGGTGACCAAGGCCGGAGGCAATGACAGCGAAGAACGCGAGTCTGCCAGCGAGGCGGTCACTCAACCCCGGCGGTCCGCGTTCATGTGGGCGGAGCGTACCGCCGTTCTCGCACGCCCGCGGGGACGCGCGTCCACACGTATTGGGTGGACGTGTGAGGCCTGTGGCCTACGCGGGCTGCGGACTCTTCTGCGCGACCGAGAGGAAATTCGCCATGAGCTCGTCGAACTCGGGCGAGACGTACTGCTCGATGCCGCCCGCGTCGGCGAGCCGCGAGATCTCGGGGTCGATCGGGATCCGCGCCATGAGCGGCGCGTTCGCCGCGATCACGAGCTTCAGCCCCTGCGACGGGCCGAACACCTCATTCCGCGAGCCGTCCGGCATCGCGACGTACGACATGTTCTCGACGACGCCGAGGATGTCCCCGCCGAGCTGCTTCACGAGCCGCACGGCCTTCGTCACGACCATCGTCGCGAGCGCCTGCGGAGTGGTCACGAGGACGACACCGGCGATCGGCAGCGCCTGCATGACGGTGAGCGGCGCGTCGCTCGTTCCCGGAGGCAGATCGACGATCAGGTAATCGAGCTCGCCCCACGCGACGTCGGAGAAGAACTGGCGGATCGCCCCGGAGACCATCGGGCCGCGCCAGATGACGGCCTCCTCTTCACCGGGGAGCAGCAGGTTCATCGACATGATCGGGATGCCGCCCCGCGAGACCGACGGCTTCAGGGTGTTCGGCCCGGCGACGCCGGGCTTCTCGCGCACGCCGAACATCCGCGGGATCGACGGCCCGGTGATGTCGCCGTCGAGCACGCCGACCGTGAACCCGCGGCGCTTCAATCCGACGGCCAGGAGGCCCGCGACGAGCGACTTCCCCACACCGCCCTTGCCGGACATCACCGCGATGACCTGCTTGATGCCCTTCTGCTCGGCCATGCCCTTGACCTTCATCCCGCCACCGGAGGCGACGGCGTTCGCCTCCGGCAGACCGGTGGGCAATGTGCCGGACGACGCGAACGTGTTCAGGTCGCGGAGGAGATCGTCGACCTTGACCCGGCCGCCACCATGGCCTGTCGCGCCCTGGAGCACCGTCTCGCTCTTGCTGATCGCGCACGAGGCGCAGCCGAGCCCGTACCGGGCGAAGATCCGGGCGGTGTCCGGCCAGCGTTCGGTAACGGAGGCGATGGTCATGTCGGGGGTGATCGCGTCGGCCACAGGGCTCCTTAGAGGCGGACCCTCGCTGATCGAAGTATACGTGCGCCTACGTGAGCGGCAGCTCCACGACGAAGCGCACGGCCTTCGA
>DATCOR010000188.1:0-4504 GCA_036564585.1 Candidatus Limnocylindria bacterium
GCGAAGGACGCTTCGGGTGGTCGCCATGACGAGCGCGGCGGGGACGCCGTGGCCGGTGACGTCGCCGACGATCAGCCCGAGCCGGCCGTCGGGCAGGTCGATGAAGTCGTAGAAGTCACCACCGACCTCGGCGGCCGCGCGGTAGAACGCGGCCACCTGCCAGCCGGGGAGGTTCGGGACGCTCTTCGGGAGGAACTGCTGCTGGATGAGCTGCGCGACGCGGAGCTCCTGCGACATGCGCTCACGGGCCCGGACCTCGACCTCCTGCTCCCGCACGAGCTGCGCGACGCGCACGGCCGGCGAGGCCTGCGCGGCGAGCTTCTCGAGAAGCCGGCGGTCATCGGTCGAGTAGTCCTGATCGGAGAGCCGGCGTCCGAGGTTGAGGAGCCCGATGAGCTCGCCCTGGCTGATGAGCGGTACGACCAGCTTCACGCCTGCGCCACGCAGCGCGCGGACGGCCGGTGAATCGAGCTCGAGGTCGTCGATCGCGACCGCCCCTGATCCGGCGTGGAAGTAGGCCAGGATCGGGTCGTTGGCGGCGATGTCGATCGGCGGCGTCTCGAGCACGCGCGCCCGGCTTGGAGCACGGGTGTCGGCCGTCGGGGCGACGCCGCGCCCGCCGAAGGCCCGCCGGAAGGTCCTGGTCAGAGAGATCATCTCGGCTCCTTTTCTATGCCGCGGGCGTCCGAGAATCGTTACGGCTGGGGAGGCGCAGCCAGACGCTCGCGTGGGTCGGCTGCATCGTCTGGGCGACGGTGGCGAGGAGGTCACCGCGGACCGCGTCCAGATCGACCTGGTCGCGGAGCCGCACGGTGAACTCATCGACGGTCCGCGCCGAATCGAAGCGGGCCCGGTAGAACCGCCGGTCGACGCCGTCCTGCGCCCAGCGGCGGACCGGACCGACCAACCCGAGGCTGGCGAGCGTCGATCCCGCGACGGCGATCTCTGATCCACCGGTGAACGGCCGCACCAGGGCTTGCAGCACGACGATCCCGATCAGGAACGCGGCCGCGATCCCCGTTGTCGTGATGCCGTAGACGAGGGTCCGGTTGATGAGGAGATCGATGTCGAAGAGGTGGTAGCGGAGGATCGCGACGCCGGCGGCCGCGGCGAGGACGACGGTCGCGGCGCTCAGGTACGTGGCAGCCGAGGTCACGGGGATCCCCAGGCCGAGCACCACGACCGCCACGACGAGCGACGCCGCCGCGCCATAGAGGATCCACTTCAGCTGCTGCCGCTCGATCGCGGACGCGGAGCGGTAGCGGGCGAGGAGCGATGCGACCGAGCCGACCGTGCAGATCGCGCCGAGGATCGTCCCGATCCCGACGAGCGCGAGCGGCACCGGCCCCGGCACGCCGAACGGATTCGTGAACGCGGGGAAGACCGCGAGCGGCCCCTCGAGCGTGGCGACACCGATGGGCGCGACGACGAGCGACATGAGCGTCAGCAGCGCGAGCGGGCGCCAGCGCGGGGACGGCAGGCGGCCATCGGGGAAGAGCAGGAACACGAGGGTGGTCGAGGGCACGTAGTGGACGGCGGCGCTCCACACGAAGAACCAGGCCGCGCCGACGCCTCCGGGGGCCGGAGTGACGCCGCGGTAGAGCAGGTAGCCGGCGAGGCCTGCGGCGAAGTACCCGAGCAGGTGGACGAACGCGATGGCGCTCATCAGCCAGCCGTACCGGTTCGTTGGCTGCCGGGTGAGGATGAGCGCTCCGAGGGCACTGAAGCTGACGATCGATAGGAAGAACACGTTCGGGATGGTCGTGTCGAGCTCGATCGGCAGCGTGAGGCCCGCGTCGAGCACCTGCGACGCGACCATGAGCACGACTTCGATCGCGAGCGCGGCCCACGCCACGGTCGCTGCAGTGCGCCCCTTCATGCGGACGTCAACGGGCGGGCGCGCGTTGGCGCTCCGCGTCGCTCGCACGCTCCGCGACGTAGGTCCAGATCCACCCGATGGCGAAGACGAGCTCGAGGGCGGCCGTCGCCCAGCCGAACCCGTTGGCCAAGCCCTGCACCTGGGCGAACGTCGAGACGACGCAGCCGGCAGCCCACGCGAAGACGTTGGCCGCGGCGATCGCGCGCCGGGTCGCGCGGTCTCCGGTATCGCGTGTCAGGAAGCTCGCGATCGCGTATCCGACATACGAGCCACCGAGGAGCCGGGCCGCATACACCGCAGCGTTGTCGAACGTGATCGCGTAGAGCGAGGCGAGCGCCGTCGGCACGAGGAGCGCGGCGAGTCCGAAGAGGACCGAGGCGATCGCGTTGGCGGTGGCGATGGCGCGGTAGGTCATCGCGTTGTCCTTCCCAGAGCGTGAGCGGCCGTCGACGGTCGCGCGCTCGGACGCATGCTCCCCGGGGTCCGTCCCGAGACCGTTACGGCCGGCGGCGGTCTCATGGCGCGCGCTCCCGCAACCAGAGGCTCGCGTGGGCCGGCGACATCGTGCCGCCGATGGCGGCGATCAGGTGGGTGCGGACAGACTCGAGGTCCACGTCGTTACGCACATCCTCGGCGAACGCGTCGAGCGTCCGCGCCGCGTCATAGCGGGAGCGGTAGAACCGGCGATCGACGATCTGCTGGATCCAGCGTCGGATCGGCTGGAACAGGGCGAACGAGACGAGCGTCGACGCGGCGACGGCGAGCTCCGAGCCGCTCGTGATCGGCCGCAGGGCAGCCTGCAGTAGGACGAGGCCGCCGAAGAACGCGACGGCGATCGCCCCCGTCGTCGCGCCGTAGACGAGGGTCCGCTCGATCACGAGGTCGATGTCGTAGAGGCGGTAGCGGAGGATCGCGATGCCGATCGCGATCGGCAGCAGCCCGATCCCGACGATGGACGTCACATCGAGGACCGCGACGGGGCCGGAGGGAACGACGTACGCCGCCAGACCCAGTCCAAAGGCGATGGCCGCGGTATAGGTGAGCCACTTGAGCTGCTGCCGCTCGACACCACGGCTTTGACGGAACCGGACCACGAGCGCGATCGGCGCGATGAGTGCCAGAGGCGCGAGGATGTTGATGGCGGACGCGGCCAGCAGCATGAGATCGCCCAGCGGTCCGTGCAGCGCGAACGGATTCGGGATCGATCGAGACGGATCGCCGGCCTGCGGCGCGCCGTGCGGTCCGGTGACGGTGAGTGGCGCAGCGATCGGCTGGGCTGCGAGCGCCGTGGAAACAGCAGCAGCGACGAGGAACGCAACGACACCCCACAGCATGACAGCGAACGCTCGACGCGGCGGGCGGCCATCAGGGAAGCGGACCATCGCGGAGATCACCAAGCCGAACACCGCGAATTGGATGACGGATGCAAACCATAGGGCGAACTCGCCACCCGGCAGAGCTGCGTTCGCCTCGAGGCTCGCGGCCCCGTAGGCCAGCGACAGGAACACGAGCTGCAGCAGCGCGCCGGCCGAGCCAAGGAGCCACCCGATCGGACCACCGGCGCGCCGGACGACCAGGAACGAGCCGACGATGGCGAACGAGAGCAGTGGAAACGCCACGAGGATGATGCCTGTTGGTCCGAAGAAGTTTGGGAACCGCAGGTCCGCCGCTAACGAGCCGATCGCGATCGCGCAGACGAGCGCCGCGAAAGCCGCTCTCATGACCGCGGCTCGCGGAGCCAGACGAGGACGGTCTCGGCGACAGTGAGCGCGACCAGGGCGAGGCGCAGTGCTCTCATTGCGGCGCTTTCCGCACCCAGACGCTGACGTCGCCGATGGCCGCATCGAGTGCGGAGAACCAGGCGACGATGCGCCAGCGCGGTGAGACGAAGGCGCCGTTCGGGAAGATGAGCAGGGTGAAGGTCACGATCAGGATGACCCCCACGAGCCAGATCCAGCTGTCGAGCCAGCCGGCGTAGATCGCGCCGGGCAGCGGTGTGATGCGCCCGACGATGCCGAAGATCGCGTACTCCTCGACAAGGATCTGGACGGCCGACAGCGTGCCGGACGTCAGCATCACCCACCCGACCCGATTGCGTGGGCGGCGGAATGTGAGCTGCGCTCCAGCGCCACCAAAGCCGATCGCGAAGAGCACGGTGAAGCCACGGAAGCCCCAGGAGTCGGGGACCGGCGCGGTCCAGGAGAGCGCGAGGAACACGAGGCCGAGCGACGTGCAGAACACCCCGAAGGCGACGATGAGCCCGACAGCGAGCCGACGGGTCACTCGGTCCTCAGCCAGAGCGACGCGTGGGCCGGCTGCACGGTGTCGCGCACGGCGTCGAGGAGGTCGGTGCGTACGGCGTCCAGCGCGACCTGGTCACGCAAGCGGACGCTGAACTCGTCAAGCGTCCGCGCCGCGTCGTAGCGCGAGCGGTAGAAGCGACGGTCCACGAACGACTGCATGCGGACGCGCAACGGCTGCGCGAGCGCGACGGACGCGAGCGTCGAGATCGCGACCGCGATCTCCGACCCGCCGGTGAACGGACGGAGGAGCGCCTGCAGGACCACGATGGCCGCGAAGAACGCGACCGCGATCCCCACGGTCGTCGCGCCGTACACGAGCGCG
>DATCOR010000200.1:0-17743 GCA_036564585.1 Candidatus Limnocylindria bacterium
CACGTCGACCTGCCGCTGCCGGTGGTGGTCACGGCGTCCGGAGGGCGGTTCATCGATCTGGCCTGGTCCACCGACAGCCGGTCGGTGGCTGCCACGCAACGTGACGCGGGGAGCTCGACCACCGACGTGTACGTCGCGCCGGCGGGCGGCGGCGCGTGGCGGAACGTGACCCTCCTACGCAACGCGTTCCTGTCGCAATGGATCTCCGCCGACGAGCTGCTCGTGCACACCGGGAACGGGCTCATCGCCGTGCAGGGCACCGGCGGCGGAGGCCTCCGACCGCTGACCGGTCAGGTCGCGACGTCGCCGTTCCTCGGCGACGACGGCCGCGTCTACTACTTCGCCGGGCAGGTCTCGCCGAGCGTGCGCGACTCGACCGTCCCCGTGATCAACGCCGGCCAGTCGCGCGTCTGGAGCCTCACTCTCGACGGCGGCGACATCCGGCCGGAGACGACGCAGGCGTACGACGACGTGCGCCTCGCTGGCCGGTGGCCGGATGGACGGTTCGTCGTCCATCAGGGCGCGAGCACCGCGCTCGCCTTCCTCGCCGAAAGCCAACCGCCCTTCGACACGATCCTCGGCGTCGTCGACCGCGTCGTGTTCTCGCCGGACCGCAGGACGGCTATCGGACTCACCGGCACGCGGATCTTCCGGTACGACACCGCGCAGCCGAGCACGCCGGTCGTCCTGCTGAGCGATGCCCTGCAACCGGACGCGTGGTATCCGGAGACGGTCACGGTCGCGACATCGCCCGCGCCGGTGACCGCGCGGCCGGCGGCGCGATACACCTTCGCGCTCGGCGGGCTGCTCTGGGTCACGGACGCGAGCGGTGCGGTGCGGCTCGTTCGGCAGCTGCAGGCGAACGATGTCGACCTGCGGCGGCTGAGCGGTGTCGCGGTGCCGCAATGGTCGCCGACGGGCGATCGCATCGTGTACTTCGACGTCCTCGCGAACTCCTTCCGCGGAGCGATCTTTGTCACCGACGTCACCGGGACCGGAGGTGTGCTCAGCGATCAGGATGCCGTCGGGCCGTTCCCGAAGTGGACGCCGGACGGCAACGTCGCGTACACCGATCTCGTCGCCAGCTTCGACTCGGCGGGATTCGGCGCGGACGGCGAAGTGCGGGTCGTCAGCCCGACGAACGGCGCGCGCGTGACGACGTATCGCGCACGCGAGAGCGCGTTCGGTGGCGGCAAGACCTACCTCATCGATAACGGCAAGCTGAATGTCCCGCTTCAGACGAGGACGGACCATTCGATCTTGGAGTTGACCGCGACCGGAATGCGTATCGTCGCGACCACAGCAACGCTCTCGGCGGGTACGCAGCTCGGCGCGGCGCACGGGCTTCAGCTGTCAGCGCTTGGATCGTCGGCCGACGGCGCATTCCTGTCGGTGCGGATGAGTCCAGCGACCGGCAATGCCGGATTTATCTTCGCGATAGTGAGCGCCGCTGACGGACGCGCAACGTTCGTGGCCGACAGTCAGGCCGTCGCGGATATCCGGTGGTCGCCGAGCGGGCATCTCACCGGCATGACCCTTGGCAACATCCCGGTCGTGCGTGACGCCGAGGGCACGATCGTCGCGTCCGCCACCAGTGGGCGGTTCGCGGGCTGGTCGCCAGACGGGAAGTGGTTCTACGTGGCCCGTGAGACCGGCCTGTACGCGCAGCTGCTCACCGGCGGGGACCCGGTCCGGATCTCGCCGCTCGGCGTGCCGGTCTCGGCGACTACGCCGTGACGCGCTCCATGAATCGGCGGTACGCGGCGAGGTGCTCGTCCGGTGAGGTGAAGTTGGCGCGCATCGTGTTGCACTCGAAGTCCGTCGCGCCCATCGCGCGGTATCGCTCGGCGGCGCGCGCGAGCTCGACGTCGCTCATCTTCGCGCCGAACCGGCACTCCAGTCCGACGTCCTTCGGGTCGCGGCCCGCGGCCTTCACCCACTCCCAGAACGCCGCGGCCTGGACCGCACCTTCGTCGCTCGGCGCGAAATGCGCGAACAACCCGTCGGCCAGGCGCGCGACGCGCTTGAGCGCGACCTCGCTGTCGGCGCCCATCCAGAGCGGGATCGGCCGCTGGACCGGAAGCGGATTGATCCCGGCGCGATCGACGTGATGCCACGCGCCGTCGAGCGTGACCGATGGCTCCGTCCAGAGGCGTCGGAGCAGGGAAATCTGCTCCTCGATGCGCTTGCCGCGGTCCTTGAAGCTCATCCCGAGTGCTGCGAACTCGACCCAATTCCAGCCAACCCCGACGCCCAGCCGGAGCCGCCCGCCCGAGAGGACATCGAGCGCGGCGGCCTGCTTCGCGACGAGCGCCGTCTGGCGCTGCGGGAGGATGAGCACCCCGGTCGAGAGCTCGAGGCGCGTGGTGATCGCGGCGGCGAACGCGAAGAGGACCATGACCTCGTGGAACTGCGACTCGACCGTGTACGGCCCGGACCATCCCGGACGCGCGGGATCGGCGCCGAGCACGTGGTCGTACGCCACCAGGCCGTCGAACCCCATGGCCTCGACGTCGCGGATGAACCGCGCGATGACCGCGGGGTCGCTGCCGATCTCAGTCTGCGGGAAGATCGCGTGGAGACGCATGTGCCGTGAGTATCGAGGAACGGCTTCGGGCCGAGGCGGACGACGTGTACGGGTGGTCGAACGGGCCAGGCGATCGCTATGCCCGACACAGCCACGCGTACACGAAGATCCTGTACTGCGTGAGTGGGTCGATCGACTTCTCGCTCGACGATCGGGTCATCCGTCTGAACGCTGGTGACCGGATGGTGCTCCCCGCCGGTACCGCGCACGCCGCGATGGTCGGTCCGCACGGGTGCGCGTGTGTGGAGGGCAAGGCGCGCGCGTCGGCGCGGGCGGACGGCGAAAGCGAATGGTGAGCCGGGGCTAGACTGCCGCCCGATGACCCGTCCGCTCTCCGCCAGGATGTTCCGGCTCGGCACCGAGACCGCGTTCGAGGTGCTGGCGAAGGCGCGCGCGCTCGAAGCGCAGGGCCGCGACATCATCCATCTCGAGATCGGCGAGCCCGACTTCGACACGCCGCCGTCGGTCGTCCACGCCGGCCTCTCCGCGCTGCAGCGCGGTGAGACGCACTACACCGCGTCGGCCGGCATCCCAGAGCTGCGCGAGGCGATCGCGAGTCACCTGAACCGCACGCGGCACCTCAGCGTGGATCCCGGACAGGTCATCGTGACGCCCGGCGCGAAGCCGATCATGTTCTACGCGATGCTCGCGCTGCTGGATGCGGGCGACGAAGCGATCTACCCAGATCCGGGCTTCCCGATCTATGGGTCGATGATCAGCTTCGCGGGCGCGAAAGGCGTGCCGCTGAAGCTTCGCGAGAAGGACGACTTCAATCCGGATCTCGATGAGCTGAAGACCCTGGTGACCGATCGCACGAAGCTCATCGTCCTCAACAGCCCGGAGAATCCGACGGGCGGTGTTCTGTCACAGAGCGTGCTCAAGGAGATCGCGCAGATCGCGCGGGCGCGCGACCTGTGGGTCCTCGCGGACGAGATCTATGCGGAGATCATGTACGAGGGCACCCATCACTCGATCATGCACGAGGATGGGATGGCCGAGCGCACGATCCTCCTCGACGGATTCAGCAAGACCTTCGCGATGACCGGATGGCGGCTCGGCTACGGCGTCTTCCCCTGGCCGCTGGTCGATCCGGTGACGAAGCTCGTCACGAATTCGGTCTCGTGCACCGCGGCGTTCACGCAGCGCGCGGGCGCGGAAGCCCTCACGAACCGACCGCCCGAGGTGGCGGACATGGTGAAGGCGTTCCGCGAGCGGCGCGACACCATGGTGACCGGTCTGAACAAGATCGATGGGATCACCTGCCGCGAGCCGAAGGGCGCGTTCTACGTGTTCCCGAACATCACCGGCCTCGGGCTCGGCGATTCAGCGACGGTCCAGGAGCGCATCCTCCGCGAGGCCGGGATCGCGACGCTGAGCGGGACCGCGTTCGGTGCAGGCGGTGAGGGCCACCTGCGACTCTCGTACGCCAACTCGCTGAAGAACCTGCAGGCGGCGGTGACCCGCATCGGCGAGTGGGCCCACGCCGCTCGGCAGGGCCGGGTCGCCGCGGCCGCCGGCAGCGTCACGAGCGCCGACCGCTAGGCACCGATGCCGTCGACCACCAGGTCGACGATGTCCGCGGCGAGCTCGTCCGCGCTCCGCCCACCCGGCCTCGCCTCGCGTCCGGTCCAGGGGTCGATGAGATTCAGCAGCGCCTGCGCCGCGAACGCGGTGTCCATCGCGCGCAGCTCGCCGGAACGCACGCCGTCGTCGAGCACCTGCTGCAGCGGCGAGAAGAAGTGCCGGAAGAACGCGCTGCGGGTCTGGCTCAGCTGATCGATCGTCAGCGCGACGCCGCCTTCGCGAAGGAGCCGCGGCCCGCTGCAGCGCGCCCGGACGAGATAGGCGACGGCCGCGACGAGGCGCTCGCGCGAGCCTGACGCGGCGCGGCTCGCGGTGCGCAGGCCACCACCGTGCTGCTCGAGGACGCTGCAGACCATCTCCGTGAACAGGACGCTCTTGTCGGCGAAGTAGTAGTAGAGCGTCGGCTTCGTCACCGCGGCGTCGCGCGCGATGTCGTCGAGCGACGCGCCGCGGACCCCGCGCTCGCTCCAGATCTGGTCTGCCGCCTGAAGTAGCCGCTCGCGGGTGGAGCTGCGTGGGCGGCGGCGGTCGGAGGCGCTTCGCCCCGGTTGGACGGGCATTCCGTGAGTCTACCGACCGGTAGGTAGAGAGGCGAACGCGACCAAATCCGGTGACAGCGGATGGATGGATGCACATCCCGGGAGCTCGACCTCGCCACCGGCGGGCCGCCGAGCGATGCGCCGCTGTTCGCGGATCCGCTGTACAGCCGGTGGACGAAGGTGACCGAATGGATCGCGTCACCGGGCGGCGTCCCTTACCGCCAGGAGTACTCGCGGATGTATTGCCGCCTGCGCAATCTCCACCTCGAGCCAGGACAGTCGCCGATCGTGAGCTTCGGCCTCATCTACTACGAGCGGCAGATCCCCCCTCCGGGAGGCGCTCCGACGCCGATACGCGTCATCACCCTCAATTCGCATCGCTGCTGACAAGTGACGATCCGATAACGCCGCGGGCGCGATATGCGCGAGTCGTGACGCCGTCTAAGGAGGCGTTGACCGTTCTGCACCGATCCGTCGGCCGCGCGTTACGGAATGGGTGCGACGCGGAAAGCCAGTTGCTTCTGTCTTTGGCCATCACCGCCCGCCCCGCGGGCAGAAAGGCCAAGGACGACGAAATGCGCAAGGTTTCGATGGGCGGACGAACCAGCCGAGTGGCGGCGGGAGTGATCGCGGCACTCGTGCTGTCGCTGTTCACGTTCGGAGGGCAGGCCGCGGCGTGGAGTGCACCGACCCTGCGGGCGGCATGTGCTCCTGACTCGACCCACTACGCCTGGACGATCACGTTGGGGAGCGAGAGCAACTTCAAGATCGACGAGAGCTGGAACAGCTCGTTTTCGGGGGCGACCACGGTGGACGTCGGCACGGCCGGGGCTCACAGCTTCACCACTGCTCGCGGTGGCAGCAAGCTATACGTCCGCTGGACGAGTGACCACGGCGTGACCGCCAACGCGACCGCCAACGGCACGCCCTGCGGCGGCACTACGAACGGCACCGAGTGCACCGGCACCGCAACGATGACCAGCCACGGTGCGCTCCAGGGTTTGACAGCGGGTGGAACAGCCAGCGTCACGTTCACGATGAGCAACGGCTGCACGGGCAAAGAGCTCACGCTCGTGTCCTACACGGCGCCATCCGCGACTTACTCCGCTGACACGGCGCCGCAGCAGGAGGTCTTCAGCGTCAAGACGGGCACATACACGAATGGCAGCTTCACCCTCTCGGTTGCGGTGCCCAGCTGCTTCTTCCAGGTCGACTTCGTCACGGGCTCTGTGATCGAGCACCTGGGACCCGCCGGCTCCTCGAACTTCTACGGCAGTCGGCTTATCGCGGGCGCCAACGGTGGTATGACCGCGTGCAGCACCGGTAGCATCGGCACGATCACGGACACCACCGGCTCGAACACCAGTACGACCGCATCGACGGTCACCACCACGACTGGTCACGCGGTCGCAGGCGTCCAAACCCCGCCTAGCACGGGCGCGGTCGGAATAGTGACCCCGATCGTTGCGCTTCCGGGTGGCTCGAACCAGCTTCCGCCGAGCATTGTGCAGAGCGTCCAGACCGCGCCGGTCGTGGCAGTCCGAGGCCTTCCATCGACCAGCACGGACAGCGCTCCGACCATTCCGTTCGCGGCACTCGGCCTCGCGCTCATGGGTGTCGGCGGAGTTCTCCTCCGTCGACGCGACAACCAGGTCTAGCTCGGTAGTCGCTAGACCCGAGCTTTCACGGTCAGCCTTGCGCTGCAGGGGAGCCCCCGAACCGGGGGCTTCCCTGGTTTCCCCGGGCCGGCCGTTCCTTCCGGAGTAGTTGTTGACGGCCTGGCTAGTGGACACTTAAGCCCGTGAGCGACGCCATCCAGTACGGCCAGGAGCGCCGGCTCGTGTCGGTGCTCTTCGCGGACTTCGTCGGGTTCACGACACTGTCGGAGGACCTCGACGCCGAGGTCCTGCAGGAGCTCGTGTCCGGCATCTTCGAGGACCTCGCCGAATGCGCGATCACCTACGACGGCACGATCGAGAAATTCATCGGCGATGCGATCTTCGTGATCTTCGGCGCGCCGATCGCCCACGAGGATGATCCGCAGCGCGCGCTCCGGACCGCGCTCGCGATGCACAAGGTCTTCGGCGAGCATGCCGCGCGGGCGAAGAAGGATCGCGGGATCGAGCTCGGCCTCCGCATCGGCGTCCACAGCGGGATGGTCGTGGCCGGCAACGTCCGCTCGGTGTCCGAATACGGCGTCATGGGCGACACGGTGAACACCGCCGCCCGGCTGCAGGAGGCCGCGCCAGCCGGCGAGACGTACGTCACGCAGGCCACCTTCCGCTTGACGAACCGCGAGTTCACCTTCCGGGAGGTCGGCCCCGTCGAGCTCAAGGGCAAGGAGAAGCCGGTCCTCGCGTACGCCCTCACGGGGGAGCGGTCGGACATCCGGGTCGCGATCGAGCTGAACGCGCCCTTGGTGGGCCGGTGGATGGAGCTGTCGCGGCTCGACCTTGCGTATCAGTCGGCCCGCATCGGCCGCACCGAGGTCGTGCTGATCGCGGGCGAGCCCGGCATCGGGAAGAGCCGGCTCGTGTCCGAGTTCATCGGTCTGGTCACCGCCGACGACGGCGCGGCCGGGACCGACGCCCCACGCGTGCTGCGCTGGACGTTCTCGCGCGTGAACCAGCGGAGCTACGCCGGCTTCATCGAGCCGCTCCTCGTCGAGCTGGAGATCGACCCGGCCGCGCCTGAGGCACGCGAGCACCTGACCGCGAAGCTCACCGAGTTCGGCTTCGCGAACCCGGGCACGACCAGCCCCGTGCTCGCGCAGTTCCTCCATCTCCCGGGGGCCGATGAGGCCACGAACGAATCCGAAGAGTGGAAGCGCGGGATGTACCTCATCATCTTCGACGTCATCGGCGCGCTCGCGCGGACCCGGCCGCTCCTCTACGTGCTCGAGGATCTCCACTACGCCGATTCCGCGTCGCTCGATCTCCTCTGGTTCCTGGCCGGGCGTGGGGCGCGAGTCCCGCTGTTGATCCTGCTCGCGCAACGGATCGGCGCGGGCGGGCAGCCGCGGCCGTCGCGCACGAACTTCACCCAGATGGTCCTCGAGCCGCTCACCGACGAGGAGGCCGCGCGCATCGTGGAGTCGACCCTCGAGTGGGCGCCCGCCGAGCTCCGCGACCGGATCGTCGCGCGCGCCGGCGGCAACCCGTTCTTCATCGAGGAGTCCATTCGCGCGCTCGTCGATTCGGGCGCGATCGCGCGGGACGAGAAGGGCGACTGGGTGCTACGTGAACGCGCGGCGGCGCTGGACGTGCCCGCGACCCTGCACGCGGTCGTCGCGGCGCGGATCGACCGCCTCCCGCCACTCGCGAAGGAGTGCATCCAGCTCGCGTCGGTCATCGGTCAGCGGTTCGGCGACCGGGTGCTTCGCGCGGCCGGCGGCGAGCGTCTTGCCGACGCGGTCGACATCCTCATCGCCGCGGACCTCGTCGTCGAGGGGGCGCCGGGCGAGCGGCGCGAGGGCCGATTCCGGTTCAAGCACGCCGTGACCCAGGAGGTCGCGTACAACACGCTGCTCGTGCGCCGCCGGACCGAGCTCCATCGTCGCGTCGCGCTCTCGATCGAGAACGTGCTGGCCAACGAGATCCGCGACTTCTACCCGGCGCTCGCGCACCACTACCTGCTCGGCGAGGTGCCCGACAAGGCCGCGATGTACGCCTGGAAGGCCGCGCAGCGCGCGATGAACATCCACGCCCACGTCGAAGCGCTCCGGTTCGCCGAGCAGGCCGCCGAGCTGTACGAGAAGCTCGGCGACGTCGACCACGCCGTCGAGGCGCTTTACCTCGTCGGCCGCGTGCGGCGATACCACGGTGAGGGCGACGCGGCGCTCTCGGCGTACGAACGGGCGCGCCTCATGCTCGAGGCGCGGCCGGAGCTCGACCACAAACAGATCGCGGCGGTCTATGCGCACATGGCCGAGCTGGTCACGCGATGGGACGCGAAGCATCCCGACCTCGACGGGCTCATCGCCCGCGGCCTGGCGCTGGTCGGCGACGAGCCGTCCCCGGAGCGGATCCGGCTGCTCGCGGCGCGCGCCTTCGCGCCGCGCAAGCTCGCGCGCGCCAGCGACGCAGACTGGGAGCTCGCCCTCGGCACGGCGGAGGAGGCGCTCGGCATCGCGGAGGAGCTTGGCCTCTTGCGCGAGGTGTCGCTTTGCCTCGATGCGGTGGGCTACGCGTACCGGGCCCTCGGGAAGTTCCGCGATGCATATGCGGCGAATCAGCGCCGGATCCCGATCGCGCAATCGCTGCAGGACAGCGACGAGCTCATCGACGCGCACAACATGGTCGGCGCGATGGCCATGGTGCTCGGCAATCTCGATGAATCGCTCGAACACGCCAAAACTGCGACGGAGGTCGCGCGGTCGACGGAGAAGCCACGCCTCGGCGGTTACTCGCGCGCACTCGCCGCGGCGGCGCAGCTGCTCGCCGGTGACTTCGCCGGGACGATCGCGACCATGAATGCGGCGCCGATCGACACGGCACACGTCGACCCGAACTGGAAGTCGCTCCTCGCGTTCGCGATGGGCGCGGCGGCTGCGACCCAGAACGACGGCGACGAGCAGCGGTTCCGCGACCGGCTCGCGGAGAGCGAGCCGAGTCCCGCGGACGTCGCGATGGCCGACCTCCTCTCCGCCGTCTACGGCTGGCGAGAAAGCGAGAGCGCGTACCAGGCGGCACGGAGCGCGGGCGCTCCGGCCAGCATCGTGGACCGCACGATCTGGTCGCCGGTCCTCGCCGTCGCCGCCGCCCGCTGGGGGATCGCCGACGAGGCCAACGAAGAGCGCACGTCCGCGCTCATCGAGCGCACCGGCTACGCACGCGGGCGTGCGCTGCTCACGCAGGCCCAGGGACTTCGCGCGCTCCGCCGGGGAGAGCATGCGAAAGCCGAGAAGCTGCTGTTCGATGCGACGCAGGCCTTCGCGACGCTCCAGCTGGAGTACGAGCGGATGGTCGCGCTCGCCGATCACGCGAACGTGCTCGCCGCACAGAGCCGTTTCGACGAGGCCGCCGCGGAGCGTGCCGAGGTCCGTGCGTACGCGGAGCGGGCCGACGCGAAAGCCCTGCTCGGGACGCTGGAGCCCATGCCGGCCGCGGTCTAACGTTCGCCAATGCGGCGTGAGCTCCAGCGCGCGTCGGACTGGTTGGCCTCGAACCCGCTGGCCCTCGTCGCGATCGTTGCGCTCATCGTGGTCGTCCCGATCATCCTGCTGGGCGAGAGCTCCGGTTCCGATATGCAGCAGCGGCTACGGGCCGAGCGGCTCGCCCTGGGCACGCAGGCCGCGAACCGGGGCGCCGATGTGATTCAAACGGAGCTCTCGTTGGCGCGGAATACGCTCGAGAACCTGAGGAACAGCACCGCCCTCGCCACCGCGGTGCAACTCGGCGACCCCGCAGGCGCGAAGATCGAGGCGCAAGCCGGGTTCGACCTCGGGAGCGATATCTCGGCGATCGATGTCGTCGACGCGGCAGGAGCGGTCCTCGTAACGGTCAACGGAGCGACCGGTTTCGCGGGAGGTTCAGCCGCCCCGTCGGTCAGCAGCGTCGCGGACCGTGACTTCTTCCAGCAAGCGCGGTCGGGCAAGACCACGATCCAGGGCGTCGCGACCGCGCCGCTCCAGCTCGATCACCCCATCGTCATTGCCGTTCCGGTCCTCTCGTTCGCCTCGAGCCAAACGGTCATCGGGGCCCTCATCGCAGAGATCAGTGGCAGCGACCTGGCCGGCCATTTGCGACCGCAGCTTGGTCCGTTCGAGGACCTGTACATCGTGGACAGCAACGGACGGCTGGTCGGCCGCGCGGCCGTCCCGTCGGCGCCGGCCGCGGACCTCGGGGGCGATCCGATCGTGCAGCAGCTGCTGGCCGGAACAACGGTGTTCGGTGAGCGTCGCGACCCGGTGACCGGCACGACCCGGCTGCTGACCTCATCGCCCATCGGCTCGACGGGTCAACCGAGCTGGACCGTCGTCGCGGTGCAAGACACCGGCGGCGTGGAGGCCGAGACGGCGTCCGTGCTTGCGGACCAACGGACCATCCGCCTCGCCCTGGTCGCGATCCTGCTCGTCGGCACATTCGCGTTCGCCCGCATCGCGGCGGCATCCGTGCGGCAGCGGAGGCAGCTCGCGGTCGCGCTCGAACAGGTCGAGACAAAGAGCCGCGAGGTCGAGACGGCCAACCGCCACAAGAGCGAGTTCCTCGCGAACATGTCCCACGAGCTGCGCACACCGCTGAACGCGATCATCGGGTTCTCCGAGGTCTTGCGGCAGCAGATGTTCGGCGCGATCAACCCGAAGCAGGGCGAGTACCTCGAGGACATCCAGACGTCGGGGCAGCACCTGCTGTCCTTGATCAACGACATCCTCGATCTCTCCAAGGTCGAGGCGGGCAAGATGGAGCTGCAGCTGTCGCGGTTCTCGCTTCCCGCGGCGCTCGAGTCTGTGCTGCTCATGGTCCGCGAGCGGGCGGCGGGACGCGGGATCGACCTCCGCACGGAGCTCGATCCCGCGATCGATCAGCTCGACGCAGACGAGCGGAAGGTGAAGCAGATCGTCCTGAATCTCCTGACCAACGCGGTGAAGTTCACGCCGTCCCGCGGCACGGTCACGCTTGAGACGAAACCTGACGGTGCCGGCGTCCTGGTATCGGTGCGGGACACGGGCGTGGGCATCGCGCCGGCCGATCAGGCTCGCGTGTTCGAAGAGTTCACCCAGGCCGGCGGCGCCGCGGCGTCGGGCCAGGAGGGCACCGGCCTCGGCCTCGCGCTCAGCCGCAGGCTCGTCGAACTGCACGGCGGGAAGATCTGGGTCCAGAGCGAGCCCGGCAAGGGCAGCACGTTCTCGTTCACGCTGCCGCCGGTGGAGCGCCTCAGCTAGTCCGCGAGGTATCGATCCATCAGCGGGGTCAGGTATTTCGTCAGCCAGTCGACGGTCCGCCGGAGCGCATCGATGCGGTTCTCAGCGCGTGAGAACCCGTGGCCCTCGTTCGGATACTCGTGGTACTCATGCGGGGCGCCGTTCGCCTCGAGCGCGGCGACGATCTGCAGGGCTTCGCTCTTCGGCACGCGCGGATCGTTCGCGCCCTGCAGGACGAGCAACGCGGCACGGATCTTCTTCGCGTGGGTGATCGGCGAGCGATCGAGGTAGAGCTGCGGGTCCTTCGCCGCGTCACCGAGCTCGCGGATGAGGTACTCGCGCAGGTCCCCGCGCGTCGTGTCGAACAACGTCTTCCACGAGACCACGCCCACGCTCGACACGCCCGCCGCGAATCGGTCGGGATGGCGCGCGAGCGCGTACAGGGTCATGTATCCGCCGTAGCTGCCGCCGGTGATGCCGACGCTCTTCGGGTCGGCGATCTTCTCCTTCGCGAGCCAATCGACGCCGGCCATCACGTCGGCGAGGTCGCCGCCGCCCCAGTCGCGACGGTTGAGCTCCTGCCACTCGCGTCCGTAGCCGGTCGAGCCACGCACGTTCGGCGCGAGGACCACGAGCCCGCGATTGGCCAGGAGCTGTGGCGTCGGATCCCACCAGCGGAAGTGCTGGCCGGTCGGCCCGCCGTGCACGTACAGGACCGCGCCAGGCATCGTCCCGCGTATCGCCTCGGCGTGCGGGACGTAGAGCAGGGCGGGCACCTCGCGGCCGTCGGCCGATGGGTAGCGCACGTGCACGGGCTCGACCAGCACCCGCGGGTCGATCTTCCCGCCCAGCGAATCGGTGATCGGCCGGAGCGTGACCTGGTCGCCCTCGCGCACCCACACGTCGGCCGGCCTCCGGGGCGAGGTGAACGTCATCGCGACCGTCTCGCTGTCCGGCCCGACCACGGGTCCGGCGTACATCCCCGGCAGGTCGGCGACGGGCGTCGCCGCGTGCGACGCCGAGAAGACCCGATGGACCGCCCGGCTCGCGTCGCGGTCGTGGAGGTACACGACGCCGCGTGCGTCCGGCCGCCAGACCGGCTCGAGCTCGTCGAACGGGTTCTCGGTGAGGTACCGCACCCGCGTCGCCGTGGTGCCCTCGATGTCGGCGAGGGCGATCTCGCGCCGGCCACGGGCGCTCGACGTGAACGCGATGGATCGCCCATCCGGCGACCAGCGCGCGTACTGCGAATCGCCGCTCGCACGACCGCGCGTGTCGAGCTTGACGGCGCTCCCGCCACCGGCCGGGACGAGATAGAGATCGGCCTCGATCCGCGAGGCCGTGCGCCACGACTCGAACAGGATCCATCTGCCGTCCGGCGAGAATCGCGGGCGCGCGTCCTCGAACGCGCCGTCCGTCAGCTCGCGCCGCGAGCCGGTTGCGCTGTCGAACACGTGGATGCTGAACCGCTTCCCGCCGATATTGGCCACGCAGGCGATCGAGCGGCCATCCGGCGACCACGCGATGTCGCGGTGCATCGCCTCGTCGTCTGTGGTGAGCTTGCGCTCGTGGTCGCCGTCGCGGTCGACGATCCAGATCGACATGCGCTCGGTCCCATCGGCATCGCGCATGAACGCGATCTGCGAGCCGTCGGGAGACCATCGCGGCGAGACGCTTCGGGTGTCGGACTCGGTGAGCTGGATGATCCGCTCGCCCGCGATCGGGGCGCTGTAGAGCTCGTAGGCGCCGGTCCGGTTCCACGAGAACGCGACCTCGGTCCCATCGGGCGAGAGATCGATCCCGCCCCAGAAGAAGTCGACGCTGGGAAGTCCGCCGACGACATCCGCATCGAGCCGCGCGAAGCGGTCGCCGAGCGGAACGGGGCGGAAACCGGTTGCGGGTGGCGTGAGATCGGCCGGCGGATTCGCCACCGTGGTCGGCGGCGACACCGTCTCGCTCGCGCCCCAGTCCTCGGCGAAGCTCCGCGGCCGTCCGCTCGCTTTGGCGGCGGGCGCGGCTGTGGCGGGGGCGGCGGCTTGGCTGGTGCGGGCGGGCCGCGGCGCGGCCTCCGTGCGCTCGCGCACCTGCTGGGCGACGACGAGCGTGCCGGGACCCATCGCGGCCTCGCGGGCCGACGTCTGATCGGGCGGGACGATGATCGGGTTCGGCTTCATCTGATCCTCGAGCCGGCCCTTGTACGCACGGTCCCACGGGGCCTGGAGAAGGATGCCGAAGCGCTTCGTCGGCTGGTGGAGCTCGCGTTGCAGGAACAGGAGCGTGTCGCGACCGGCGTTCCAGATCGGCGGCCGCCGGGCCGAGAGGACGGCCGAGAACTGCAGCTTGAGCAGCCCCCGGGCGGCTTCCGTGGCGAGATCGAGGTCGCCGCAGAACAGCACGCCGCCGGCCTTGCGGCCGAGCACGACGGTCGCGCCATCCCCATCGTCGCCGACGCGGATGACGCGCGCGTCCGGTCGGACGAGGTCCTCGGTCTTCAGCACGAGGTCCGCACCACCGGGCACGAAGCTCGCGTCGTCCGCGTGCGCGGCGATCTGGATCCCGAGCGCCTCGCGGTATCGCGCCGCGTCACCGCCGCGAGCGCCGTTCGTGATGAGCAGCAGCGAGGCGGGGCCGGCGCCGCGGATGAGCCGGAGCGCGCGCTCGCTGAACGCGGGCGCGTCGATGAGCAGGTTGCCGCGCGCGCTGTCGAAGACGATGTACTGGCGCTCGTCCTCGAGCGGCTCATACAGCTCGAAGATCCACGAGCGCAGCTGGTGAATGTCTATTTGTTGATTACTCCATTTGAATCGCTACCGCGAACTCCATCGGCAGCGACCGTCACGAGATCGGGCCAATCTTATCGGCCGACGATTTCTACTGCGCCAGGTTCGGCAACAGCAACGAGCCGTTCAGCCGGACAAGCTTCCGTGCGCCTTCGGCCCGTGCGATCGCGCGCTGCGCGACGGCGTCATCCCAGTCGAACAAACGGAGGAGCTGCTTCTCGGTGACCGACCCCGCGAGCTCGAGGGTGCGCGTCAGGAGGGTCGCCGTCGCGTCGGCGGAGGTCAGGCGCTCGGCGGCCTTGATCGTCTCGGGATAGCGCCGCACGAAGAGGTCGTACGTGTAGTTGTAGTCCTCGCGGAATTCGCCGACGGCGCGGACTCGAGCGACGTACATCAGGCGCTGCACGTCGTCGATCGCTTTCGCGTACGTCGCGCGGCCCTCCTTGGAGGTGATCCCGAGCTCGGCGCGCATGCGCTTCGTCTGGGTCTCGCTGTTCTGCGCGAGGTATTCGATAATCCGGCGCGCGATGTCCGACAGCCGGCCCGCCCGCACGTCGGCGCCATGGTCGTCCGCCTCGCCCGCACGGCCGAAGGTCGCGTAAAACGTCGGCAGCAGCTTCATCGAGACGAACGTCGGCTTTCGCGCGAGCAGCACGCCGTAGTAGAGCTTCTTCGCCTCGGGCAGCTCGTCCTTCCAGCCCCACATCCAGCCCCACTTGCGATCGGTGTCGGTCGTCGAGAGATGGTCGAAGCACGCCGGGATCGCCGCGTCCCCGGTCCGCAGCGTGAACGCGAACGCGAAACCGAGCGCGTCGATGAGCTTCACGAGATCGCCGGCGTTGCGAACGCGATGCGCGCGCGTGACTTTCTGGCGATGCTGCTGGACCTTCGTAGGCGTCTCGGCGGAGCGCGTCACGACAGAAAGAGCGCCACGAGACCGCTGATCACGATGACGCGCATCGCGCGCGCTGCGGACCGCGCGAGCCCGGCGTACTCACGACGGGCTGCGCTGCTCTCCGGAAGGTCGTCGAAGTCGGGGACCTGCGCGCGGAATGTGCGGGCGACCGAGCCGGCCCACGCGCTCGCGTAGAGCGTCGAGACGGCCATGATCGCGAGCGCGATCCAGCGCGCCACCAGGCGCGGGCCGACGTCCGCGTCCTCGAACGCGAAGAACTTCAGGACGCTCGTGACGATCAGCACGAAGAGGGCAAGGCCCGCGAGCTGGTCGTAGCGGCGCGCAGGTCCGCCGAGGACGATCGCGCCGCCCACGAGCACCGCGAGGGCCGCGTGATAGAGGAACTGCAGGCTGTCGAAATAGAGCGTATCCACGGGCAGTCGATCCTAGGTGAGCAATTTCCGACTCGCAGCGTCGGTTATCCTTGTCCACATGGGGAGCTATCGCGACTACTTCTCCGAGCTGCGGACGCACGTCAAAGAAGCGACGCCCCAGGAGGTCCAGCAGCTCCTCGCCGGCGACGTCCAGCTCGGTGATGTCCGCGAGAAGAACGAGTGGGACGAGGGCCACCTGCCCGGTGCCGCGTTCGTGCCGAAGAGCTATCTCGAGCAATGGGCCGAGGACCGGCTCCCGAACAAGGACAAGACGACCATCCTCTACTGCGCCGGCGGCGTGCGGTCGGTGATGGCCGCCGACGCGCTCCAGAAGCTCGGCTACACGAACGTGATCTCGATGTCCGGCGGGTTCAACCGCTGGAAGGACGCCGGCCTCCCGTGGACGAAACCGGAGACGCTCGCGCCTGAGCAGGCCCAGCGCTACTCGCGACACCTGCTCATCCCCGAGATCGGCGAGCGCGGCCAGCTCAAGCTGCTCTCGAGCAAGGTGCTCGTCATCGGCGCCGGCGGCCTCGGATCGCCGGCCGCGCTGTACCTCGCGGCGGCGGGCGTCGGCACGCTCGGGATCGTCGATTCGGATGTCGTCGACGCGACGAACCTCCAGCGGCAGATCCTCCACAACACCGAACGGCTCGGCCGGCCCAAAGTGGAATCAGCTCGCGAGACGATCGCCGCGCTGAACCCGGACGTGACCGTGAACGCGTATCAGGAGCGCCTGACCGCCGCGAACATCGACCGGATCATCGCGGGCTACGACGTCATCGTCGATGGCGCGGACAACTTCCCCACCCGCTACCTGGTGAACGACGCGTCCGTAAAGCACCGCATCCCGGTCGTGCACGGCAGCATCTATCGCTTCGAGGGTCAGGTCACGGTCTTCAAGCCGTTCGATGGGCCCTGCTACCGCTGCCTCTTCCACCAGCCGCCACCGCCGGAGCTTGCGCCGTCGTGCGCGGAGGCCGGCGTGCTCGGCGTGCTGCCCGGGATCATCGGATCGATCCAGGCGAATGAAACGATCAAGCTGCTGCTCGGGATCGGCGAGCCGCTCATCGGCCGGTACCTGCTGTTCGACGCGCTCGAGGAATCGTTCCGCGAGGTCAAGCTGCGCCGCGACCCGGAATGCCCGGTCTGCGGCCTGCACCCGACGATCACCGGATACATCGATTACGAAGGCTTCTGCGCATCGCCGGCGGAATGGCAGACGGAGCATGCGGCGGCAGTGAAGGGGACCGAACCAGCGACTCGCTGAGTCAGTATCCTCATCGAGATGCGCCGACCGCTCGCCATCCTTGCCGCCATCACCATCGCCGCGATCGCATGCACGCCTGCCGCGACGACCGGCGGCTCACCGGCGCCCCAGAAGACCGGCGACTTCAAACAGGCCAAGCTCGATATCGCGTACTCGTTCCTCTCCGACGCGTCGGTTCATAGCCCGACGTCGAAGGCGCTGCTCTCCGCCGCGCTCGAGGCGATGAAGAAGGAGGCGACGAGCAGCGGCGGATCGGCCGACGTCGCCACGCCCGACTTCACGGCAGACACCGAGACCAACTTGACGGACTTCAAGAAGTTCGCGGCCGCCGCGGGCGCGCTCGCGGCGAAGAACTCGCAGCTCTCTGCCGACCGACTGGCCGAGGTCGGCATCGTCGGGATGGAGCAGGCCGATCCGGATTGCCACACCTACTACCTGGACGGCAAGGGCGGCGTGAAGCCGTCGCGGCCGGAGCCGCTGACCGGTACCGCGCCGCAGGTGCCGAGCGGCGGCACGTTCATTCAGCAGCAACCCGATCAGGTCGGCCTGCAGGCCAAGATGCTGGATGGCGGCATCGCCTACGTCACCTGGCACGCCTTCGAGATCACCGGCAACTACAGCGTGACCACCGCGGTGAAGGCGGTCCTCGACAAAGCCGTCGCCGCGGGCGCGAAGGCGTGGCTGTTCGACCTGCGGGCGAACGTGGGCGGCAACGGGGCCGACACGATGGCGAGCTGGTTCCTCAACGGCGAGAACACGCAGGCCGATCCGGATTGCCACACCTACTACCTG
>DATCOR010000110.1:0-6131 GCA_036564585.1 Candidatus Limnocylindria bacterium
GGCTAGCGGACCCGGCGCACCACGAAGTCCGCGATCTCCCGGAGCGCGTCGCGCTCGGGCCGGTCCGGGAGCGCACCCAATGCCGCGACCGCGTCATCGTGGAACGACAGCGCCTTCGCGCGAGCACGCTCGACGCCGCCCGACTCGCGGATGATCCGCAGCAGGTCGCGGAGCTCGTCCGGACTCTTGCCGGGGGCGACGATCCGCGCGCCAAGGCGAGCGTCGTCGGTCTCGTCGACCGCGTAGATCATCGGCAGCGTGGGCATGCCCTCGGCCAGATCGCGGCCCACCGTCTTGCCGAAGTCGGTCTCGTCGCCGGCAACGTCCAGCACGTCGTCCGTGATCTGGAACGCGAGGCCGAGGCTCGTGCCGTATGCGCCGAGCGCCGCGACATGCTCCGGATCCGCGTCCGCGAGCAGCGCCGCACCCTGGCAGCAGGCCGCGTACAGCGACGCGGTCTTCAGCTCGATCCGCTCCATGTATTTCGACTCGCTCGGCAGGGCGCGCGTGGCGGTCACCTCGTTCAACTCTCCATCGCAGAGCGCGAACACGGTCTGGGCGACGATCGCGATGACCTCCGGCTTCGGCAGCACCGCGGCGAGCGCGTACGCCTTCGCGAAGAGGTAGTCGCCGACGATGAGCGCGACGTCGTCATCCCAGGTCGCGTTGACCGTCGCGACGTTCCGCCGGAGCTCCGCCTCGTCGACGATGTCGTCGTGGACGAGCGACGCGGTGTGCACGAGCTCCAACGACTGCGCGAGGTTCAGGACGACCTCGTGATCGTGTGACGGGCCGAAGCGGGCGGACAGGAACACGAGGGTCGGCCGGAGGAGCTTGCCAGGCGAACCGAACAGATGCGTCACCGCTGCGGCGAACGTCGGATGCCCGCCGTTCCCGACCTCGAGCAGCCGCCGCTGGAGCTCCTGCAGCTCTGCGTCCACAGGCGTGTAGAAGGACCGCTCCGCACCGGGGGTGACCACGCGGCGAGTCTAGGTTCGGGCGGTCGCCATCTCATCGGGGTCGAACGGCCGGACCGTGTCGTCGCGCCAGACGTCGTGGGCTTCGCCGCACACCGTTTCGAACTTGAGGCCCATCAGGACGATCCCCGCGAAGCCGGCATTCCGCGCCTCCGCGGCGATGCTTTTCGCAGCCCGCCACCCGAACCGCCGCTGCTGCTTCTCGGGCGTGGCCCGGAGACGATCGCGGAACGCGTCCGTCAGGCGCAACGCGCCGACCTCCTCGAGACGATCGACCCACGCCGGGCCGAACGGTGGCACGACCTCCAGATAGACCGGCGGATCTCCTTCGCGCATCTCGAGCCGGTCCGCGCAGGGCCGGACCGTGGCCGGATCCATCGCCGGACCGGTCGTGAGGAACTGGGCGCCGACCTCGATCCGCCGGCGGAACATCCAGCCACGCGACCGGGTGCTCATCCCGACCTCGAACCTGAGCGGCGCCACCGACGCTCGGAGGGCCCGCAGGTGCTCGACGATCTCGTAGCTGTTGCTGAGATGCTCGACCTCGGGAAGCATGTCGCCCTGGACGACAAGGAACGATTCGACGCCGTTCACCAGTGCGCCCCGCACCTCGCTCTCGATGGCGAGGATGTTCCGGTCGCGCGTGGAGCAGACGACCGTCGGCCGGACCTCCGGCACGTCATGCGCGATCCGCGCCGCGAACGCGTACGGCGAGACGCGCACCTGCTTGAACGGGTTGTCGGTGATGAGGACGTTCTCCCACCGACCGCGGAGCTGCAGATGCGTCAGGCTCGGCAGCCGCGGTGGGTTCACCTCGACCAGCTCGACCCAGCCGCCCGCCGCGGACAGCATCCGGCGGTCTGGTCGCGGCTCGAGCTGCTCCGATCGACCCATCGTCACGGGTCGAGTATGAGGACGCTCCGGGCGGCCCGATCCGCCCTTAGGGCTTCTTCGTCGGCTTCGGCGGCGTGGGCGGCGGCGGCTTCGGCGGCGTGGGCGACGGAGCACCCGGACCGCCCGACGGACCTGGCGAGCCGCTCGGCTTGGGCGCCGAGTAGCCGCAGATGTTCCAGTTGAACCGGCCATAGTTGTAGGCGCCGCCGTTCGCGGCACTGGCCCACTTGCCGATGTCGGCGGCCCAGTCGCTGAATGGGATGCTGATCTTGTAGCAGCCGCCGGGCAGGTACACGTTGCGGTCGTCGATGGTCGGCTCGGTGCCTTGCACATATGACTCGGTCCAGCGGAAGCTCGAGGGGCAGTTCGGGCCGGGCAGCAGGCCCGAGCCGTTGCCGCCGGTGAGCGCCGGGTTCACGCACACGACGCGATCGACGATGCCCGCCGGCCGCGCCCACCCGTCCGGCGGCAGCGCGCCGGTGACGATCTTCATGTAGTCGCGCCACAGGATGCCGGGTCCGAGCGCCGAGCTGATCCCGTTCATCTCGGAGTTGTCCGAGTTCCCCATCCAGATCGCGGTGAGGCGAGTCGGGGTGTAGCCGATCGCGAGCACGTCCTGCAGGTTGTCGGTCGTGCCGGTCTTCAGGGCCGCCGGGCGGCCGATGGAGGTGAATGGGCCGAACACGAACGAGCCGTGCACGGGGTCGGTGTTGTCCTTCAGGATGTTCGTCATGACCCACGCGTACCGCTCGTCGATCACCTGCTTGCTCTCGGGCTTGGTCGTGTAGTCCTTGACCACGTTGCCGCTGCTGTCGACGATCTTCGAGATGAAGGTCGGCTCGATCCGGCGGCCGTAGTTCGCGACGACCTGGTACGCGCTCGCCATGTCGATGAGCCGCATCTCGCCGGCGCCGATGCCGAAGCTGATCCCGAGGCGCGACAGGTCGAAGTCCCGGTTGATCCCGAGCTGGTGGATCGTGTCGATGATCGCGGGCACGCCCACCATGCGGGTGACGTTCAGCGCGGGAAGGTTCAGCGACTCGCGCAGGGCCTGACGGATCGTGGTCGGGCCGTGCTGCTCCTTCGTCGCGTCCTTGGGTGAATATGTCGTCCCGCTGCCGTCGGACATGTTGAACTGGATGTCGTTCAGCACCGTGGACGCGGTCATGCCGCCCTTCAACATGCCGGTGAGATACGTGAACAGCTTGAACGTCGATCCCGGCTGCCGCAGCGCGATGCCGGCGACGTCGTAATCGCCCTGCACCTTCGCCGAGTGGTCGTAGTAGTCCTTGCTGCCGACGTACGCGAGGATCTCGCCGGTGGTTGGATCCATCGTGATGAGCGCGGCGTTGTTCACGTTCGCGAACTTCAGCCCGTTGACGTGGTCGGTGACCTGCTTCTCGGCGAGCTGCTGCATGTTCCAGTCGAGCGTCGTGTACACGCGGTAGCCGCCGCGGTACGCGGCCTTCTCGCCGAGAAGGTTGATGAGCTGCTCGCGCGCGCGGAACGTGAAGTGCGGCGCGTAGAGCGACGTTGCCGCCGGCGTCACCTTGATCGGCTCGGCGTTCGCCGCGTCCGCCTGCGCCTGGGTGATGTAGGCGTACTCCACCATCGCGTCGAGCACGAGGGCGCGGCGGGCCGCGGCCGCGGTCGGGTTCTGCACCGGGTCGTAGTCGGATGGCGCCTGCGGCAGCCCCGCCAGGAGGGCCATCTGCCCGAGGGTCAGCTGGTTGAGATCGGCGACGCCGAAGTACGTCTTGGCCGCGGCCTTCAGACCGTAGGCCTGGTTCCCGTAGAAGATCTGCGACAGGTACATCTCGAGGATCTGTTGCTTGCTGAACGTGCGGGTCGCTTCGACGGCGAGGATCGCTTCCTTGATCTTGCGGGTGATCGTCGGCTCGTCGCCGAGCAGCCGGGTCTTGATGAGCTGCTGCGTGATCGTCGAGCCTCCCTGGCTGACGCTGCCGGCCGCAAGGTTGACCTGGAGCGCGCGGATGATCCCGCCGAGGTCGATGCCCGGGTTGGTCCAGAAGCTGTGATCCTCGATCGCGATCGTCGCGTCCTGCATGAGCAGGGGGACCTCGGGCAAGGTCACGAGCTCGCGGCGCTGGTCCTCGAGCGTGTACAGGAGGTGCTCGCCGGTGCGGTCGTAGATATAGGTCGAGAGGGCAACCGGAACGGTCGCGAGGTCATGCGCGGCCGGAAGGTCGGCGGCGAAGTAGCCGAAGAAGGCAGCCGCGGCCGTGCCCGCGAAGATGCCGAAGGTGATGAGGATCGCGGTGAGGACACCGGCCGTCGCGCCGAGTTTGGCCCCGGCGCCCGGGCGGCGCGACATGCGGCCACGGCGGTTCGGCATCCGGTAGGCGCGATAGGCACGAAAACTCGGCCCGTTCCCATTCCTGAGCGGCATTTGGCGCCTCCGAATGCACGGAGCGTGCCGAGGCTGTCCTAGGAGCGCACTAACCAGCCAGGCAGCCGAGCGGTGAGGCGGCGGAGGAGCGACGGGGCGGGCCGCGCGAGGTCCGCCCGGAGCCTCCGCTGGGCCTCGCGGGCGTCACCCTCCCAGCGCTCGACGATCTCGCGGTCCTCGTCCTTCAGCGAGTTCGCCGGGCCGCGCCGCTCCATCGCCGACTCCGCATCGGGGATCCGGGTGTACAGGTCGGCCGCGAACGCGTGCGCGCCCGGCAGCTCCGTGGCGATCGTCCCGCCGTGGAGCTGCCACTGGCCGTTCTCGAGGACGAACGACTGCTTGGTCTGATCGAACATGCTGGTCAGCTCGAGGTTCGCCGCGAGCTCGCGGTCGATCGCCGCGACGGCCCGCTGGAGCCTGGCCTGGGCCTCTGCCGAACGTGCCATGTCGCCAGACTACGTGTATACGCCGAATGCGTCCACTGTATGCGTCTTATGTATGCTTGGGCGTGATGCCGAGACCGTTCGCGAAGGCTCCCCTGCCGGCCGCCTACTTCCCGCTCGGTGGCCCCGTACCCGCCGCGGATCTCGTCGGTCGGGAGGGGTACATCCGCCGCGCCGCCGCGCGCCTGGCCGACGGCAACCACATCTTGATCGCGGGGCCGCGCCGGATCGGGAAGACGTCCGTGATGCTCGAGATCCTTCGACGCCTCCGCCGGAAGGGCCTGCACACCGCCTACGTCGACTGCATGGGCGCGACCGACGTGCGGGGGCTCGGCGAGCGGCTGGTCGATGCGATCCTCGAGAACGTGTCCGGCGCGGAGCGGAGCTTCGAGCACGCGAAGGCCGTCGCGTCCGGGATGCGGCCGACGGTCAAGGTCCGCTACGAGCACGTGGAGCTCGCGCTCGAGCTCGCTCGTGAGAAGAACGCGAACCGGTTCTTCGACGGCGCGCTCGATCTGCCGCGAGCGCTCGCAGCCAAGTCCCCAGGCAAGCGGGTCGTCGTGGCGTTCGACGAGTTCCAGGCGGCCGGCCAGCTCGGGCCGCGCGTGTTCGATCTCATGCGCACGCGCTTTCAGGCGCAGCGGGCCGTGTCCTACGCGTTCCTCGGCTCGGAGGAGGGCATTCTCGAGCAGCTGTTCAGCGGCAAGGGCCGCGCGTTCTATCGGTTCGCGCTGCCGCTCGACCTCGCCGACGCCGCCGGCCACCGCTTCGGCATCGATCCGGACGACTGGCTCTCGTACATCGAGGAGAAGCTCAGCGAGCGGAAGCTCACGATCACCGACGCCGACGTCGACCGGATCCTTGACGCGACCGGCGGCCACCCCCAGGACACGATGCAGGTCTGTGCCGCGCTGTACTACCTCATGCGCGACGCGGGGCTGCGCGTGGTGAGCGCCGAGGCGATCGGTGTGGCGATCGAGCAGTCGCTCCGCGAGCTTGAGCGTCCGTTCGCGTTGCACTGGGCGGACCTTGGGAAGGGCAAGTACCTCCAGCAGGTCGCGAAGCGGGTCGCACACGGAGCCGTGCTCTATGCGAGCGACGGCGCCGGCTCGGTGCCGCGCGCCGAAGTGTTGCGGGCGCTCGCGGCATTGCAGGCCCGGGGCCTGGTCACGCATCTCGCGCGCGGCCGCTACGAGTTCGTCGAGCCGCTGTTCGGCGAGTACGTGCGGCGGCTGGACGAGGCTAGTGTGATGACGAAGTGATCAGGCCGCCCCTCGAGCTCCGGCCCGGTGCCACGGTGCAGTACCGCGCCGCCGACAGCGGCGAGTGGCGAGACGGCACGCTGGTCAAGAGCTCCGCGAATGGCGAGGAGTGGCTCATCAAGAACCGGTTCGGGAAGTACTGGCT
>DATCOR010000252.1:0-4204 GCA_036564585.1 Candidatus Limnocylindria bacterium
CCGGTCTGCTCGCGGATGAGCGACCCGAGCTGGCCCGAGTAGTTCTC
Organism: Candidatus Limnocylindria bacterium; assembly: GCA_036564585.1. Classification (GTDB taxonomy): domain Bacteria; phylum Chloroflexota; class Limnocylindria; order P2-11E; family P2-11E; genus UBA4735. The sequence continues at coordinate 48 of DATCOR010000252.1, forward strand.
CTCGACGAGCACGAGCTTCTTCGCCTTGGTCACGACCGCGGTCACGTCGTCGACCGGGAACGGTTTCATCAGCCGCACCTGGAGGTAGTTCACCGTCTTGCCCTGCTCCGCGAGCACGGCCATCGCATCCTGGATCGTGCCCTTCGTCGAGCCCCAGCCGACGACCGTGAGATCCGCGTCCGCGGGACCCCAGAGCTTGCAACGCTGCTCGGCGGGGATCGCCGCGAGGAGCAGGGCGAGCTTGCCCATGCGCTTCTCCATCATCGCCATGCGCATCTCGACCCCTTCGGTGATGTGCCCGTCCGGGTCGTGCTCGTCGGTCGTTGACCAGAACCGGCCGCCGGTCACGCCCGGCCGCGAGCGTGGCGAGATGCCGTCCTCGGCGAGCGCGTAGCGGAGGTACTCCTTCACGTCGCCGTGGCCGTTGCCATTTCCGTTGCCGTCGTGGCCGTTCGCGTGCATTCGCACGAGCCCCTCGCCGTTCGTCGCGACCGGCGTCCACTCGCTCCCGGTGAACCGCTTGCCGCGGTCGATCTCCGGGTACTTGAGCTCGAGCTCGTCGAGCGTCACGTACGCGGCGGCGAGCTTCTTGTCGGAGAGGACGATCACCGGCATCTGGTAGCGCTCGGCCCAGTTGAACGCCGAGAACGTGTCCTGGTACGCGTCGTTCAGGTCGCCGGGCGCGATGACGACGTGCGGGAAGTCGCCCTGCGCGGGATGCAGCACGAACTGCAGGTCGCCCTGCTCCTGCCGCGTCGGCAGGCCGGTCGACGGACCGCCGCGCTGGTACATGATCAGGACCGGGCCCGGCGCCTCGGTGATCGAGGCGAAGCCGATGCCCTCGACCATGAGCGCGAAGCCGGGGCCCGACGTCGCGGTCGCGCTGCGCACGCCCATGTGCGCCGCGCCGATGGCCATGTTGATCGAGCTGATCTCGTCCTCGCACTGCACGACCAGCAGGTTGAACTCCCGCTGGTTCTTCTCGAGGTACACGGACTCGTCGGTGGCGGGCGAGATGGGGTAGTAGGTCTGGAAGTGGCAGCCGGCCTTCAGCTTGGCGATCGCGTGGACTTCGTAGCCCTTCGCCATGAGTCGCGCGACGGGTTTCTTGTGCGGCTGCAGCGTGTACGGGAACGAGGCCACGTCCTTCTTGACGTATTCCATCGCGAGCTGGGCGGCGCGAACGTTCAGGGTGCCGATCTCGGTCCGCTTGCCCTTGAACTGCCCCATGATCACGTCGGCCACCAGGTCGAACGGGTAGTTGCACAGCGCGAGTGATGCGCCGAGGCCGACCGTGTTCTTCATGACCTCGTAGCGGCGTGCCTGATCGCCCTTGCCGATCTCCTCGAGCGCCTGCTTGATGATGTCCATGAACGGGACCGGGAAGAACTTCAGATCGGTCCGCCCGCTCGTCGCGGGGTCGAAGTCGATCGCACTGTCGTAGATGACGCCGGCGCCATCGGAGAGGTCGTCCAGGTGGCCGTAATGCGTCGGCCAGCGACGATGATCGCCATCCCCGGCGAGCGTCTCGTGGTCCAGGGCGACCAGGATGTCGGCCTTGTCGCGGTAGGAATGGATCGGATCCTCGTCCACGCGCACCCGGTAGAAGCTGTGCTTCCCCATGATGTTCGAGTGGTACTCGATGTTCGCGAAGACCCTCAGTCCCGCGCGGCTGCAGGCTTTCGCGAAGACCTCGGCGGAGGCGTTGATGCCGCTTCCCTGGGGTCCGCCGATCATCCAGGAAAGCCGGTTCTTCTGCATTCGGAAGTCCTATTCTAACTTGCGCATGTCGACACGTCGCGAACGCGACACGCTCGGTGACGTATCGGTCCCCGCGGACGCCCTGTACGGCGCGCAGACCGCCCGAGCCGTCGAGAACTTCCCGATCTCGGGATTCAGGCCATTCCCCGCATTCATCCGGGCGACCGTCCTGGTAAAGAAGGCCGCGGCCATGGCGAACGCTGAATCCGGCCGCCTGCCTGAGGACCTGTGCCGCGCCGTCGTCGCCGCGTGTGACGAGATCCTCGCCGGCAAGCACCTCGAGCAGTTCGTCGTGGACGTGTTCCAGGCCGGTGCCGGTACGTCGCACAACATGAACGCGAACGAGGTGATCGCGAACCGGGCCAACGAGATCCTCGGCGCCGGAGCGCGCGGCGAGTACACGAAGGTCAACCCGAACGACCACGTGAACATGGCCCAGTCCACGAACGACGTCACCCCAACGGCCATCCGTCTCGCGCTGCTTGACCTGACCAAGACCGTGAGCACGGAGCTGCAGGCGCTGGGCGACGCGTTCGCGGCCAAGGCGGCGCGCTACGCCAGCACCGTGAAACCCGGCCGCACCCATCTCCAGGATGCGGTGCCCATCACGTTCGGGCAGGAGTTCGGCGGCTGGGCTGTTCGGATGAAGAGCGCCGCCGCGCGCATCAAGATGGCGCGGGTCGAGCTCTGCGAGCTGGGGATCGGCGGCACCGCCGCGGGCACCGGCTTGAACGCCGATCCTGAATACCGCGCCCGGGTCTGCCGCCTGCTCGCGGAGTGGACCGGCGAGCCGATCGTTCCCGCGGCCGACCTCTTCGCGTCGATGCAGTCGACCGCGGCCTTCGTGCGCATCTCGAGCGGGATGCGGACCGCGGCGATCGAGCTCTCGAGCATCGCGAACGACGTCCGGCTCATGGTCTCGGGACCGCGTACCGGGTTCGGCGAGCTCATCCTCCCGGCGGTGCAGCCCGGCTCCTCGATCATGCCGGGCAAGGTGAACCCGTCGATCGCCGAGATGGTCGACCAGGTCTGCTATCAGGTGATCGGCAACGACACCGCGGTCATGCTCGGCGCCCAGGCCGGGCAGCTCGAGCTCAACGTGATGATGCCAGGGATGAACTTCGCACTCTGCTTCTCGGCGACGATCCTCGCGAACGCGACGCGGGTCTTCCGCACGAAGGCTGTCGATGGGATGACTGTGGACGAGGCGCGGACGAAGGAGCACGTGGACTCGAGTCCGTCGCTCATCGTCACCGCGCTCGCGCCGCACATCGGATACGCGAAGGCCGCCGCGCTCGTGAAGCGTGCCCTGGCCGAGCGGCGCCCGCTCATCGACGTCGCGCTCGAGGAGAAGGTCCTGCCCGAGGCGGACCTGAAGCGCGTCCTCGATCCGCTCCCGATGACCAAGGGCGGGGTGCAGAGCTGAGCCGGACCGCCGCCTTCGCGGGCGAGGCGATCCTGGCCCTCGCGGGGCTCACGTTCGCCGCGCAAGGCCTCGGGCTCACCCACGGTGTGCCGAGCGCGATGAACGACCGTCCGGAGTGGGTCGCGATCGGCGGCGGGATGTTCGTGCTTGCGCTCGTGCTGCTCTGGGTCACCACGCGTCGGCGGCGCGAGCCATGACGAAGCGTGCGATCGCCGCGTTCGCGCATCCCGACGACGAGACCTTCTCGGTCGGCGGTACGTTGGCGCGGGCGATCTCGATGGGTTGGCAGGTCACCGCGATCTGTGCGACGCGCGGGGAGGTCGGGGAGATCGCGCCCGGCACGCATGCGACGCCACAGACCCTGGGCGCCGTCCGGGAACAGGAGCTCCGCGCGGCCTGTGCGGCTCTCGGCGTCACGGACGTGCGCTTCCTCGGCTATCGCGATTCGGGCATGGAAGGCACGCCCGAGAACAAGGACACCCGCGCGTACGCCAACGCTTCGGATGACGAGGTCACGGGCAAGCTTGCCGCGCTCTTCCGCGAGGATCCGCCGGCGGTCGTGTTCACGTTCGACGAAAGCGGCATCTACGGGCATCCCGACCACAAGGCGATCCACCGTCACGCGACCGCCGCGTTCGACAGGGCCGCCGCGCCGGACGCGCGACTCCTCTACACCGCCTTGCCGAAGAGCGTGGCCAAGATGATCGCCGAGCAGCTGCGCGCGGCCGGCGTCGAGGGCGGACCGCCCGGCGATTTCGGCGTGCCGGACGAAGAGGTCGACATCCGCGCCGACGTCAGCGCGCTTGCCGAGCAGAAACGCAAAGCCGTGGCCGCGCACGCGACCCAGGTCGCCGAGTGGCAGGCGCACATGTCGGACGAGCAGCGGATGAAGATGTTGTCGACGGAATACTTCAACGTCGCCCGCGGCTCGAAGCCGGGGAACGACGACCCGCTCGGCTAGCCGGACGCC
>DATCOR010000259.1:0-9243 GCA_036564585.1 Candidatus Limnocylindria bacterium
CTGTTCGGACTGCGCGCGGTGAATCGTTGGGCCGGCGGCGTCCCAGGTCCGCTGGTCGCCCTCATCGGCGCGACCATCCTGTACGTCCTCATGCAGCTGCCCGCGGTGGGTGGCGTGGTCGCATTCGCCGTCATCGCGTACGCGCTCGGTGCCGTCGTGGTCGCACGGCTCGGCGCCGCACCCGCGTCGATCGTCAGCTAACCGGCTTCGCGTGGAGAAGGGAAGAGGGTCAATGTCCATCCGAAAGAGCGTCATCGCCGCCGCAGTGGCGGGAGTGTTCGCCGCGGCGTGCAGCGGCGCGCCGGCGGCCGCGGAAACGCGGACCGCACAGGTCACGCGCGGCGCGGTCACCCAGTCGGTCGCCGTGTCCGGATCGGTGAGCTCCGCGGGCACCGTGAAGCTCAACCCCCCGACGAACGGGAAGGTCGCGCAGCTCTTTGTCGCGGTCGGCCAGCAGGTCACCGCGGGCCAGCCGCTCGCCGCGCTCGACACGACCGATCTCCAGGCGGCGCTGACCACGGCGCAGAACAACCTCGCTGCCGCCCAGACGAACTACGAGAAGGCACTGTCCGGGGTCAGTGACGCGCAGAGCTCGTACGCCCAGACCCAGCAGTCGACGGCGATCGACATCGCCACGGCCCAGTCGGCACTGGCGAAGCTGAAATCGAACTACGGCGCCGCGAAGGCCAACTTCTTGAGCCTCTACACCTCGCTCATCGACGACCTCGCAACGTATGTGTCGCAGATCAGCGTGGCGCAGCAGAAGATCCAGAAGACCCACGACGATCTCACGATCGGCACCGCGAACCAGATCAGCGACAACAAGTCGGCGCAGACCTCGATCAACCTGGCGGCCGCGGCCATCGCCAATGCGCTGAACTACGTGCAAGGCCTCTATGCATCCGCCGAAGGCGACTACATCGCGGCGGTGAACCAGATCCTGAACGCCGTCAGCGCGTTCGACGCCGCGATCGCGGCCAACGCCGACCCGGCGCCGGCGAGCCAGCAGCTGGCCATCGCCCAGGTCGCCTACAACACCGCGGCGAGCCCCCTGTCGAGCGGGATCGACACGCTGAACGGACAGGTCTCGAGCGCGCAGTCGTCCGCAACCGCGGCGCAGAACACGCTCAACACGGTGAACACGAAGCTCGACACGACGCTCGACGCGGCACGCGCCGACATCGCCGCCCTGCTGGTGACGCTCACCGGCGAGGGGCAGGGCGCGAGCTACGCGAAGAACAAGATCTCCCAGGTCGGCACCTCGCAAACGACGATCAGCGACACGATCTCCGGCAGCTACGTCACCGCGGTGCAGAACGTCACCTCGGCACAGATCCGCGCCGCGCAGAGCCTCCAGAGCGCGCAGACGTCGCTGAACAACCAACCGTCGAATGTGCAGAGCGCGCAGAACTCGCTTAACAATGCGCAGACCGCGCTCGCGACGGCGCAGGTGAACCTCGACAACGCCGTGATCAAGGCCACTGTCGCTGGGGTCGTGACCACGATCAGCGCGCAGGTCGGTGAGAACGTCACCAGCTCGAGCACGACGGGATTCATCGTCATCGCGAACACCGGATCGATGGCCCTCCACGGCACGATCGGCGAGTCGGACATCGTCAAGCTGAAGCTCGGCCAGGTCGCGACCGTCACGGTCGACGCGATCGGGACGGCGAAGATGACCGGCAAGGTCACCTCGCTCGATCCGGTGGCAACGATCTCCGGCGGCGTTCCGGTCTACGGCGCCGACGTCACGATCGACCTGCCGAATCAGTCCGTGAAGCCCGGCATGAGCGGCACGGCGAACGTGATCATCGCGAGCAGCCCGAACGCGCTCACCGTGCCGAACCTCGCGGTGAAGACCGCGAGCGGCAGGCGCTACCTGACGGTCATGAAGGACGGGCAGCAGGTCGACACCGACGTGACGTTCGGCCTCAGCAACGACACGGTCACCGAGGTCCTCACCGGCGTGCAGGAAGGCGACGTCGTCGTCCTGCCGCAGCCGCGCGCGGCGGCCTCGACCGGCGCGAACCGCGGTGGCGGCGGCGTGCAGATCCCCGGCGGGTTCGGTCGATGAACTCGTACGCGCCCGCGCGCACCGATCCGGTCATCCGACTCCGCGCGGTCACGAAGACGTATCGCATGGGAAAGGACAACGTCGTCCAGGCGCTCCAGGGCGCCGATCTCGATGTGTACCCCGGCGAGTTCGTCGCGCTGATGGGACCATCGGGCTCGGGCAAGTCGACGATGATGAACATCCTCGGCTGCCTCGACGTCCCGGAGGCGGGCACGTATGTCCTCGCCGGCGAGCAGGTCCGCCAGCTCAACGACGATCAGCTCGCGGCCATCCGCAACAAGCACATCGGCTTCGTGTTCCAGACCTTCAACCTGCTACCGCGGCTCAACGCGATCGAGAACGTCGAGCTGCCGCTCCTGTACGGCGGGACTGCCCGCGGGCGGACCCAGCGGGCGAAGGACGCGCTCGCGGCCGTCGGCCTCGGCGAGCGGATGCACCACAAGCCGAATGAGCTCAGCGGCGGCCAGCAGCAGCGGGTCGCGATCGCGCGCGCCCTCCTGAACGACCCGGCGATCATCCTCGCCGACGAGCCCACCGGGAATCTCGACTCGCGGTCGAGCGCCGAGATCCTCTCGATCTTCCAGCGGCTCAACGACCAGGGCAAGACCGTGGTCATGGTGACCCACGAGCCGGACGTGGCCGAGCACTGCAAGCGCATCGTCCGGATGCGCGACGGCGTCGTTTCCGGAGATGAGCTCGTGACGCAGCCCCGGCGCGCGGAGGACGAGCTCCGCCTGGCGGGGCAGGGCCATTCGGTCGACCTGCACACCGGGCCTATCGCGACCGTGCCGCTCGGGGCCCGATGAAGCTCTTCGACTCGTTCCGCTCCGCGCTCCAGTCGATCATCGTGAACAAGCTGCGCTCCGCGCTCACGATGCTCGGCGTGATCATCGGCGTCGCATCGGTCATCGCGATGGTCGCCGTCGGCAACGGCGCGTCGATCCAGGTGCAGCAGCAGGTGCTGTCTCTCGGCTCGAATCTCGTGACGGTCACGCCTGGCAACCAGAGCAGCGATACCGGCCTCCGCGGGGCCGGCGCGCAGAGCACGAACCTCACGCTCGACGACATGAACGCGATCCAGGCGCAGCTCGGGCCGACCATCGGCGCCGTCGAAGCCGAGCAGAGCGCGGGCCGTTGGCAGGTGACCGCCGCCGGACAGAACTGGAACTCGAACGTCGTCGGGGTGACGACCGGCTACCCGGAGGTCCGTGATTGGGCGCTCGCGACCGGAAGCTTCTTCACCGATGACGACGTGACGGTCAACGCGCAGGTCGCGGTGATCGGCTCGGTGACCGCGGCGAACCTGTTCGGCGACGGGGTCGATCCGACCGGCCAGACGATCCAGCTGCGGCAGGCGTTCGGCGGCGGCGGACCTGGCGGGGCGGCCTCGCGAGCGCGGATCGTGAACTTCAAGGTCGTCGGCATGCTTGACACGAAGGGCACCACGTTCGGCTTCTCGCGCGACGACCAGATCCTCGTTCCGACGACGACCGCGCAGCGCGTGCTCACTGGCCGGACGAACGCGGTGAGCTCGATCATCGTGAAGGCCGCGAGCAGCGATCAGATGGCCAACACGACCGCCGACGTGACCGATGTGCTCCTGCAGCGTCACAAGATCAGCGACCCCGCGTCGGCGGACTTCACGGTCACGAACCAGAACGACACGCTGGCCGCGCTCAACCAGGTCACCGGGACGTTCACGATCCTGCTCGCCGCGATCGGCGGGATCTCGCTCCTGGTCGGCGGCATCGGGATCATGAACATCATGCTGGTCTCGGTGAACGAGCGGACGCGGGAGATCGGCATCCGCAAGGCCGTGGGCGCGCGGCGCCGCGACATCCTCGTGCAGTTCCTGATCGAGGCGATCGGACTGACCGGGATCGGCGGTGTCCTCGGGATCCTCCTTGGCTGGGGCATCACGGTCGTGGTCCATCAGATCCCCGCCGCGGCGAACATCCCCATCGCGATCACGGCGGGCACCGTCGCGATCGCGGTCGGTGTGTCGGTCGCGATCGGCATCGTCTTCGGCCTCTATCCCGCGATGCGGGCGGCGCGCCTGCATCCGATCCAGGCACTTCGGTATGAGTGACAAGGGAGAACAGCGATGAACGTGCTTGCACGGCGTCCGGTCCAGATCGTCGTCGGGGTCATCGTGGCCCTGGCGCTCTTCGGTGGTGGCTACGCCTTCGGCTCGAGCCGCACACCGGCGCCGGTCGCGACCACGAACGGCGCGACCGGTGCCCGGGGTAACTTCGGGGGCGCGGGCGGCGCGAATGGCGGCGCCGCGGCACGCGGCGCCGGCGCGGGCGTCACGACCGGCCAGATCCTCTCGGTGAACACAGACTCGATCACCGTCTCGGTCCGCGCAGGTGGCGCCAACGGTGCGACCGGGACGGCCACGACGGAGCTCGTGCTTGTGGGCAGCGCGACCCGGGTCGTGAAGACGGTCGAGTCGGACGTGAAGCTCGCCGACCTGAAGGTCGGTGATCAGATCACCGTCGCCGGCACGCCGGACGCGACGAGCGGGACGATCTCCGCGCAGACCATCGTCGTCGGCGCGACGAACATCCTCGGGGACATCCTGGGCGGCACGCAGTTCCCGGGCGGTCGCGGTGCCGGCGCGAGCGGAAGCCCGAGGCCAAGCCCGACCCGCTAGCGCTCGCTTGCTGAGTACGAGTTGAGCGCGCGCTAAGTGTGACGACCGCGCGGCCTGTGCCGCGCATCATCGCCGCATGCGCAATTGGATGGTCCTCATCGCGATCTGTCTGACCGTCGCGTGCGCGCCCGTCGGCGCACCGTCTGCGTCCCCGGCGGGGTCGTCATCGGCGACGGTCGCGGCCGCGAGCGCGACGCCCACCGCTTCGATCATTCCAACCAGCACGTTCACGATGCCGGCGGACCCGAACATGTACGAATTCTTCGCCGATCAGGGCTCGCTGATCGCGTACAGCAGCAAGGACACGCCGGCGCCCTATGACTCCAAGCTCCAGCGCGCGGACCCCGCGACGAACACGTGGCGGACCTTCTATCAGACCGATGCCGATTTCATACAGATGCACGTCGCGGCCGGCCGCATGGGACTGTTCGAGTACCGCGAGCCGCCCCAGGGCGCGGGCGCATTTTCGGTGAAGATCGTGGTGGTCGACCTCAACACGGGGGTCCCCTCGGCGATCGACAGCTACGAGATGAGCGCCGCGACGTATCGCGGAGGTGGTGGCGCGCCGCGGCGGCCTTGGTCCGGGCTGGCCCTCGGCACGGACCGGATCGCGTGGACCCGCCTCATCGAGGGCCCAAATGGCTCGTGGCGCGGTGAGCTCGCATTTGCGCCACTCTCGGATCCGGCACGCAAAACCGTCGTCGCGTCGTCGATCGAATGGGTCGCGCCGCTCGCCATCGACTCGACGCGGCTGGTGTACGTGCTCGGCGGCAAGACGGAGGACGAGCTCCATGTCCGCGATCTCGCATCAGGCGCCGACGCGATCGTCGCCCGAGCCGCCGTTGGCAATACGGCCGTCATCGGGTCGCCCGGAATGGACTACGCCGTCGTCGTCGGAAACTGGGCCGTGTGGCCGGCGAACGATCCGAGTCAGCCGACGAAGGGCACGCCGGCGATCAACGCGACGATCCATGCGCTCGACCTGGCGACGGGGACCGAACGAGCCTTCGATGCGGGCGGGACCTATTGCCCGAGGGTCACCGCAGGCAGCCGGTACGTCGCCTGGTACTGCGGCTCGCTCGCGGAGCCAAATGGGCGCCTGCTCGACGCGGCGACGCTTCAGCCGATGACCAGCCTCCTACCGTCGGTGGGCGTTGGCGTCATCGCGAGCGGCGACGGGCTCATCTGGTTCCGCCCGCCGCCCGGCACGCGGGAGGTCACGCTCTTCCGGCCGCGCTGATCACATCGACTCGGGCGCGCTGACCCCTAGCAGGCCGAGCGTCTGGCGCAGGGTCAGCCCGACCGCCTCGACGAGGCGGAGGCGCGCCTTCGACCTTGCTTCGTCCTCACCGACGACGCGGCTGCCTTTGTAGAACGCGTGGAACGCGCCCGCGAGCTCGAGGCCATACCCGGTGAGCAGGTGCACGTTGTGCTTGTCGCGGATCTCCTCGACGAGCTCGGGGAACCGGAGCATGAGCCGGACGAGATCGAGCTCGGCGTCGGCCGTGAGCAGGGCGACGTCCGCGCCGGCGGCGACGAGACCACGTTCAGCGGCCGTGCGGAAGATGCTCGCGATCCGCGCGTGCGCGTACTGGACGTAGTACACGGGATTGTCGTTGGACTGCTCCACCGCGAGCTCGAGGTCGAAATCGAGCGTGCGGTCCGCGCTCGCCATGAGGAAGAACCACCGGGCGGCGTCCTTGCCGACGGTGTCGATGACGTCGTCGAGCCGGATGAACTGGCCGCGGCGCCTCGCCATATTCACGAGCAGGCCCTCGTGGAGGAACCTCACGAACTGGTAGAGCAGGACCTCCCACCGGCCCTCTAGCCCGAGCGCGGCCATCGCGTTCTTCATCCGGCGCGCGTGGCCATGCGTGTTGGCGCCCCACACGTCGACCTTCTTGTCGAAGCCGCGCTCGACGAGGGCCTCGCGGTGATACGCGACGTCCACGCCGAAGTACGTCGGGACGCCGGTGCTGCGGATGAGGACGCTCTCGATGTCCTCGCCTTGCTCGTTCGTCTTCAGCCACACCGCACCATCGCGCTCCTCGATGGCCCCCCGCGTGCGCAGGGCCTCGATCGTGGCCATGAAGTATCCGGACTCCATGAGCGCGGATTCGCGGTAGAAGCTGTCGAACCGGATGCCGAACTTCTCCATCGACGCGCGGTGCCATTCGAGCACGACGTCCATCGCGCTCCCGGCGAACTGCGGACTGAGCTCCTCGGGGGTCTTGCCGTCGAAGGCACCGCCGGCCTTCTCGCGGATCGTGCGCGCAATGTCGATGACGTAGTCGGCGGGATACCCGTCGTCCGGGATGACGAGTCCGACCCGGCCGCCGAGCTCAAGATAGCGGACTGCGACGCTCCGGCCGAAGACCTCCTGCTGCGTGCCGGCGTCGTTGATGTAGTACTCGCGCTCGACCGTGCCGCCCGAGAACGCGAGCACGTTCGCGAGCACGTCACCGATGGGTCCGCCGCGCGCGTTCGCGACGGTCACCGGCCCGCTCGGGTTCGCCGACACGAACTCGACCTGGAGCTTCTGGCCCTTGAGCGCGTCGTTGCGGCCGAAGCGGTCGCCCGCGCTCGCGATCGCGTCGACCTGTTTCGCGAGCCATGCCGGATCGAGCCGCACGTTGATGAACCCGGGCGGCGCCGCGGAGACGGAGGCGATGCCGTCGCGCGCCGGCACGCGCTCGGCGACGGCCTCCGCGATCTCGAGCGGCGGCTTCCGGAGGGGCTTCGCGAGGCGCATCGCGATGTTCGCGGCGTAATCGCCATGGCTCTTATCGGCGGGGCGCTCGATCTCGACCGCGGCCGCGCGCGCGACGTCACCCCAACCGAGCGCATCGCTCGCGGCGAGCACTCCGGCGGCGACGGCGTCGCGGACGAGATCGCGCGCGGTGCCGGTCACTCGGCCGAGTCTGCCCGAACCATCGCCGCTGCGTCGCCGCGCGGCACGTGGGCGCGGAAGAAGACGACGAGGAGGGTCGCTGCGACCAGGTACGACGCGACGAGCGTCACGAGGTTCGCGGTATACCCCGACGCCCCAAGCTCCGCCCGGACCACGCCTGAAAGCGCGGCACCCGCGGCGGATGCGCCGTTCCAGCTGATCGCGAAGACCGCGACGGCGCCGGCCCGCTCGACCGGCGCGAACGAGGACAGCTCGATCGCCGTGAAGTTCGGCGTCGAGCCGTACATGAGGGCCGCGCGCAGCGCGAGCGCCGCCCACGCGAGCAGCGGCTGACCGGCGACGGCGGCGAGCAGCGCGAACGGGAGCGAGGCGAAGACCGGCAGGACGATCGCCGCCAGTGGCGGAAGACGAGGCACGATCAGCCGGCCGTTGAGGATCGCGCCGACGCTCCCGGCGACCGAGAGCGCGCCGATCGCGAGGCCGACGCCCGCGATCGGCAATCCGAATCGATCGGCGAAGAACAGGTTCGCGAACGGGAGGAAGCTGCCGGCGCCGAAGCCGAAGGCCATCTCGATCGCCATGAATCGCAGCAGGAGGCTGCGGCGGTGCGGCGCGTCGAGCGCGCCGACGGCCACGGCCGCCGGGCGAACGAAGAAGATCGGGATGGCCGAGGCGATGGCGAGCACGCCGCCGATCCCGATGACCGTGCGGATGGTGAGTGGATCGGTCTCGCGGAGACCGAGCGCCGCGCCGACCGGAGCGGCCAACGCGCCGGCCATCACGATCGCGGCAAAGCTCGCGAGCGCGCTGAGCGCGACCTGGTTGCCGAACATCCGCGGCCGGTCGAGACCGCTCGTCGCGTCGGCCACGAGCGCGCTCCCGGAGGACGCGACGATGATGCCCCCGAAGCCGGTGAGCGCGGCCCCGACGAAGAGCGCGGGAAGAGCGGTCTGGCTCAGGATCACGATCACGCCGAGCCCGGTCACGCAGCCCCCGACGAAGATGGCGTTCCGGCGCGGCATCCGCCGCGGCAGCAGCGCGGCCGGCACCGCGCCGGCGAGCGCGCCGAGCGCCTGCGCGCCGCCGAGCACGCCGATGGCTCGCGCGTCGAAGCCGAGCGCTCGATAGAGGAAGTTCAGGTAGAAGAGCGCGATCCCGAGGCCGAGGCCACCGAGACCGCTCGCGACGATGTACAGCGACGCGTCGTGCCGGCGGAGGGCCGGCGCCGCGTCAGCTCTGCCGGCCGAGGGTGAGGTCGACGGTCTGCTGTTTCCCATCCCGGATGATCGTGAGCTTCACCTTATCGCCCGGTCGCGTGTGGAGGAGGATCGAGCTGATGGGATGCGTGCCGTCGATCTGCTGGTCGTTGATCTTCGTGATGACGTCATTCACCTTCAAACCGGCCTGCGCCGCGCCGGACCCCGCGATGATCTGCGTGACGATGATCCCCTGCGTCTGCGCCGGAAGGGAGAGCGTCGCGGCCAGGCGCGGGCTGAGGAGGCTGTAGCCGATGCCGATCGCGCCGCGGTCGATCTTGCCGTTCGTGATGAGCTCGTTGGCGATGTCGCGCACCGTGTTGCTCGCGATGGAGAATCCGAGACC
>DATCOR010000298.1:0-4622 GCA_036564585.1 Candidatus Limnocylindria bacterium
AGCGCGCTCTCGCTTCTCTGGTTCAACCGCCTGCCCTGACGGGCTAGGTGAGGTTGTTCCCGATGTTCGAGAAGATGTTCGAGATCTGGTCGCGCAGGAAGATCATCGCCACGATGACCGCGATCGCGATCACCGCGATGATGAGCGCGTACTCGACCAGCCCCTGACCGTCATCCGCGTGCACCCACGTCTTCACGAGTTAGCCTCCCGTCCCTTTTGACCGACTAACGCTCCGTCCCCGGCGCCTGCTCATGGCGCGTTGGTCCCACACCCGAACGGGGGAGCACCCCTTCGATACCGGACCGCACCCCCGCGCGGGTGAGTGAGCGGCACGGATGCGCCGTTAGCGTGCCGAAACATCCAACGAAGGTGAATGGACATGGGTCGTCTACGGCGGTCGAGGTGGGATCCGGGAGAGGCGCGGATGCTGCCCTCGTTCTGGCCGCCCAGGCCGGCGACGCCGGCGCGTTCGGCGAGCTGTACGAGCGCTACCGCCAGCCGGTCTACCGGTATTGCCTCGCTAGATCGACCTCTCCGCATGAAGCCGAGGACCTGGTGAGCGAGGTGTTCCTCAAGGCGATGGAGTCGCTCGCCCGCTATCGCGACCAGGGCCTGCCGTTCATCGCGTTCCTCTATCGGGTGGCGCGCAATGCCGCGATCGATCGCAGCCGCAGGGACAAGGGTGCCTCGCTGTTCGACATGACCATCGAGCCGCGCAGCTCGGTGGACGTGGAGGGCGACGCCGCTCGCGCGTCGGACCTGGAGACCGTGCTCGCGGCGCTCCGGAAGATCAAGCCGGAGTACCGGGAAGTGATCCTCCTCCGGTTCGTCGAGGGCTACAGCGCCGCCGATGTCGCGATCGTCCTGGATAAGGCCGAGAAGGCGGTCTGGAACCTCCAGCAGCGTGGCCTCGAGCGCTTGCGCAAGGAGCTCAAGCGGTCGGGCGCGCAGGTTCTCGCGGGGCTGGCGGTGGACCGATGAACGACGATCGCCTGCTCTTCGCGCTCAAGCGCCTCGGTGACGAGGAGCTCTCGGCTGCGTCGGATCGGAAGATCCGCACGCGCCTGGAGACGGCGTGGACCGTGCGCGCGCTCACGGCAGTGACGCGCAGCTTCAGCGTGCGACGTCTCGTGCCGGTGCTCGCGGCGCTCGTCCTGTTCGCCGGATCGACGGGCACCGCGCTCGGCGCGACCGCCGACAGCCCGCTCTGGGACACGCGCGTCGCCATCGAGTCCGCCGGCGCGTTCCTGCGGCTTTCGAACGACGACCGCGTCGCGTACCTCCTCGATCTCGTGCGGTCGCGGACCGACGAAGCGGCGCGTCAGCAGGCGGCGGGCCATCCCGATGCCGCAGCCAAGGCGCGGGCCGCGGCGAGCTCCGCGCTCGTTCAGCTGGGCGGCAACGCGCCGAAGATCGAGACTTCGGTCCCGTCGCCCGCGCCGACGGCGTCCGCGTCGCCGACCGTCGCTCCTTCAGCCTCGCCGTCGCCGGCTCCGTCGGCGACACCATCTGCGACTCCGTCGCCGATCCCGTCGCCGACGCCGACGCACACCGTCGCTCCGGCGCCGGTCCGCACGCCAACGCCGACCCCCGTTCGCACCGAGCCGCCGGTGACCGCGACGCCGACACCGACGGCGGCGCCCACGAAGCAGCCGGTGACGATCACCGGCACGGTGCACGACTCGTCCGGCGCCAACGTCTTCAACGTCTGCATCTCGACATCGCCGACTCCTCCGACGTCGAGCACGGCGTGCAGCGTCCGGACGACGACGAACGGGACGTACACGATCAATGCCTCGGTCACGACCGGGACGTCGTACACGATCACGCTGTACGCCTACTTCACCGATCCCGCGAGCGGAGCGCTCCACAGCGGCTCCGCGACGGCGACCATGACCGCACCGACCACTGTCATGCCGCTCATCACGCTCACCCCGCGGAGGTAGTACCAGCGACCCATGAGGAAAGCCCCGCCCGCCGGCGTTGTGAGGGCAAACGCTCGACATGACGTCGAAGGGATGGGACAAGGACATGTGGTCACACCTGATCAAGCTGGTGAGCCTGAGCAAGGGAGCGCTCATCGTCGGCGTCGCCGCGAGCGCGGCGATGGTCTCGAACGCGGAGTTCTCCAACGCGCCGTCGCACAACGATCTTCCCTCGCCTAGCGCGGTCCTGTCGGCGCCGCCGGCGACGAGTCGGCCGGCAAACTCACCGTCTGCGCTCGCGTCGCCGAAGGCCTCGGACGTGCCGGCGGTTCAACTGCCGGCCGCCTCGTCACCGGCGGCGCCTTCGACGACGACTGACTCGGGACTCGTGAAGGAATGCGTCACCAAGTACACGTCGCTCCGCGCCGCCGGCGACAACGCCTCGCAGGGCGACCGTGAGAGCACGACCTCGGTCTGCACGGCCGCGATCGAGCGGACTGGCCTCACCTCGTCCGAGTTCGCCGCGAAGTACGGCCTCACGACCACGACGGCGACCCCGAAGCCGACCACGCCGACCACGACCAACGGCGATCTGTCGCCGGAAGCCCTGGCGATGGCCAAGGAGTGCGTGACCAAGTACACCCTGCACTCGGCTGACGCGAGCGCGACCTGCATCAAGGCGATCCAGCTCAGCGGGCTCACGAGCTCCGCGTTTGCGGCCCGGTTCCTCCCGTCGCGGACGACCGAGCCGACCGCGACGCCGACTCCGAAGGGCACCTTCACGGCAGAGACCTACGCGCTCATCACGAAGTGCCTCGAGCTCTACGCCGCAGCCTCGACCACGGGCGACACGAAGTCGGTGAGCGACGCGTGCGCCGCCGCGATCAAGGCGAGCGGGATGAGCTCCGCCGACTTCTGGGCGAAGTTCCACCCCGCGCCCAAGGCCACGCCGGTCCCGTCACCGACCACGAAGCCGGGGACCGCCGAGACCGAGGGTCTCATCTACTCATGCCGTCTGCTCCAGGGCGCGCTCGTCTCGACGAGCCCGGCCGAACAGGTGAACGCGGCCAGCGCGGCATGCGCCAAGGCGATCGGCGCGAGCGGCCTCAGCGCCACCGCGTTCTGGGCCAAGTGGGCTCCGATCAAGCCGACCACCGCGCCGTCGGCCACTCCGGCGCCCATGAGCGCCGCCGACCTCGCGCAGCTCGTTGCGAAGTGCCTCGACCTCTACAAGGCGATGGCGACGACCGGTGACACGCACGCCGCGAGCGAGGCCTGCGGCGCCGCGATCCGGGCGACCGGGATGACCTCGAGCGACTTCTGGGCGAAGTACCACCCGACCACGAACTAGAACTCTCCACCCTCTCCACACGCGCGGCGACGGCCATGAGCCGTCGCCGTGCCGCGTCCGGCGATCGGCCGGTAGCATCGCCCGCGAGAACCGCGGGGAGGGTGACCGATGCTTCGCCGGCTCGCTGCGATCGTGACCCTTGTACTCGTTGCGACGATCGTCGCGCCGTCAGGCGCGCTCGCTGCGCAGACCCCGACCTCGAACGTCAGCTATCACCGCTTCGTCACCGCAGCCGCGCCGCTCGTGATGCCGCGCGGTACCAAGGCATCCACGTGGACCTCGCCCGCCTTTGCGCCCGGGTTCGCATTCACCGAGCTCGTCGCCTCGTGGAACGCCGACACCACGGCGACGAGCCTCGTCGAAGTGGACATGCAGGCCTCACCCGACGGCGCCTACTGGACGAAGTGGTACGTCATGGGCGAATGGACCTACGACGACACGGCGTTCCACCGGACCTCGGTCGGCGGACAGGGTGACAACGACGGTTTCGTGGCCATCGACACGTTCATTGCCGGCAAGGTGCCGATGACGTCCTATCGGCTAAGGGTCACGTTGACCCGCGCGAGGGCGAAGGACGCGGCGCCGACCGTCCGCGCGCTCGGCGCCATGACCTCGTCAGTCCCGGCGAAGTTCGCGATCCCGACAGCGCGTGCCTACGTCGGCGCGGCGACGTTGCCGCATGCGGTCCCGCAATTCTCGCAGGAGATCCACGCCGGACAATTCCCCGAGTACGACGGCGGCGGGGAAGCCTGGTGCAGCCCGACGTCGACCACGATGGTGCTCGGCTACTGGGGCCAGTACCCGAGCACAGCGGACATGGCCTACATCCCGGCCGGCTATGCGGACCCACAGGTCGACTACGCGGCCCGCTACACCTTCGACTACCACTACAACGGCACCGGCAACTGGCCGTTCAACGCCGCGTACGCAGCGCGCTACGGCATGGACGCGTTCGTCACCCGGCTACGTTCGCTCGATGAGGCGGAGGCGTTCATCCGGGCCGGGATCCCGCTCGTGGCCTCGATCGCAGTGGACTCGCACAAGCTCGACGGCTTCCTGTTCAAGAGCTCGAGCGGCCACCTGTTGGTGATCACCGGCATCACCGCCGACGGCAACGTCATGGCGAACGATCCGGCGTCGACAAGCGACGCGACCGTGCCGCACGTCTACGACCGCGGGCAGTTCGAGGATGCCTGGCTCAATCACTCGGGCGGGATCGTCTACGTCATCCACCCCACGGGCACGCGTCTGCCGGACCCGCCCGCGCAGGCGAACTGGTAGCTACCGAGCTCCGAATAGCGGAATGAGGGCCGGCACCCGGCGCGCGTACTCGACGTGCCGGGTGC
>DATCOR010000006.1:0-2380 GCA_036564585.1 Candidatus Limnocylindria bacterium
CGAGGATGAAGAAATCGCCGCCAAACGTTCCCTCGGTGCAGAGAACGCGACCAGTGGGAAAATCCATCTCCTCGACCTGGGTCGCGATGAAGTCGATCTGTTTGTTGTCGCAGTGCGCGAACAGCGGGACGACCTTCAAGCGAGCGGCGCGCGCATCTGCCACGGACTAGTGCTTCGCGCTCGCCTCGTCCTCGCGCTCGGCGTTGCGGAGCCGTTTCGTGAGCACGGGCAGCAGAGCGAGGGCGATCTGGGGATGGCTCTCGAGGATCCCGCGGAAGTGCCAGCGCTGGATGCCGAGACAGACGGTCGGCTCGGTCGCGCGGACCGTCGCGGACCGCGGGAACTCGTCGAGGAGCGCCATCTCACCGAAGACGTCGCCTTGCTTCATGTCGGCGAGCTTGTGGTTGTGGCCGCCGCGATCCTGGAACGCCTCGACGCGCCCCTTCTTGATGATGAACGCCCCGACTCCGGTGTCGCCCTGACGGACGATGTCCTGTCCGGCGGTGTAGCTCTGCTCGACGGCGGCGTTCGCGATCGCCTCGAGGGACTTGCGATCAAGGTTCTCGAACAGCCGCACGTGCTTCAGGAATTCGACGTTGTCCGCCATGCGGCGGCAGCATAGCCGACGGTCTGGATGGCCCGATACTGGGGCGCGCCGTGTCGTACCGGGTCGAGACCGCGACCGATATCGCCGCTTGCGCGCTCACCGTCCCGATCCAGGACGAGGTGTGGAGTGGCGACGTCGCCGTGCCGCCGCAGCTCATGCTCGCGATCGTCCACAACGGCGGCTACGTCGGTCTGGGTTACGTCGACGGCGACGAACGCCCCGCTGGCTTCGTCTTCGGCTTCCTCGGGATCTACGACTTCCACTTCCGGCACCACTCGCACATGCTCGCCGTGCGACGGGAGCATCGCGGGAGCGGGCTCGCGCTCGCGCTCAAGGAGGCGCAGCGCGATCACTGCCTGGACCAGGGCATCGAGATCATGGCCTGGACCATGGATCCGCTCGAATCGCTCAACGCGCGGTTCAACTTCGGCAAGCTCGGCACGTACGCCCGCGAGTACCACCGCGATTTCTACGGTGCGATGCCCGACAAGCTGAACGCGGGCCTTCCCTCGGATCGCTTCTACGTCGAATGGCCGATCGGGATGGACCGCACGTACAAGCGGCTCCGAGGCGAAGATCGCGCACCGTCGCTCGACGACGCCGAGCGCGAGGGCATCCGTTACCTGCTCCGCTCCGACGGCGATCGCCCCGCGCTGCAGGAGCCGCCCAACGGCGAGACACACCTCTTCGTCGAGATCCCGTCCGACTTCCAGGCGATCAAACGGAAGGACGCGTCGCTCGCGCTCGAGTGGCGCATCGCGGCGCGCGGCGCGTTCGAAGGCGCATTCGCCGAGGGCTACGCTGCCGTTGAGTTCCTGCGGAGCGAGAACGGGCGGGGCGCGTACCTGCTCGTGCCGCAGCCGCGTCGCAGCGAACCACCGGAGGAAGCTTGAGGCTCGAGCGAATAGAGCTGTTCATCGTGCGGCTGCCGTTGAAGCGCGCGTACGAAACGAGCGGCTCGCGCGAGACGCATCAGACCCACGTGCTCGCGCGCGTCGAGAGCGAGGGGGCCGTCGGCTGGGGCGAGAGCGTCGCCCCGGAGCAGCCGTGGTATTCGGGCGAGACGCCGAAGACGGTCTGGTACGTGCTCGACGAGATCGTGATCCCCCAGCTATTGCGCGAGGATCTCGCCGATCCGACCGAGACCGACGCGAAGCTCTCGTGGATCCGCGAGCACCGGATGGCCAAGGCCACGGTCGAGATGGCGATCTGGGACCTCTTCGCCAAGCGCGAGGGCGCCTCGCTATCGAAGCTGCTCGGTGGGACGCGTGACCGGATCCTCTGCGGCGTGGCCATCGGCATCCACCCGACCGTCGAGGAGCTCATCGAGACCATCGAGCGCGAGCTGAAGGGCGGCTATCAGCGCGTGAAGCTGAAGATCAAGCCCGGGGCCGACGGCCATGTCGCCGAGGCCGTGCGGAATCGCTTCCCGGACCTGCGGTTCATGCTCGACGCGAACTCGGCCTACACGCTCGATGACCTGCCGCTGTTCAAGCGGATCGACGCGTACCACCCGACGATGATCGAGCAGCCACTCGCGTACGACGACATCGTCGACCACGCGACCTTGCAGCAGGGGATCGCGACGCCGATCTGTCTCGACGAGTCGATCCACACGAGCGAGGACGCCCGCAAGGCCATCGAGCTGGGCGCGACACGGATCATCAACATCAAGGCCGGACGCGTCGGCGGTCATGCGTCCGCGAAGCGGATCCATGATGTCTGCGCGGACAACATGATCCCGGTGTGGTGCGGCGGGATGCTGGAGTTCGG
>DATCOR010000014.1:0-2362 GCA_036564585.1 Candidatus Limnocylindria bacterium
GACCAAGAGCGCGACCGCCTGGACAAGCCCCGAGATGTAGAGCGATGCCGGCTGGGTACCCGCTCCGTCCTTCAATGCGGAGAAAACGAACGGCCCTGCGAACGCGACCCATCCCAGGACCATCGCTCCCACGAGCAACGCAACCGGTGCGAGGCGACGGGACCGAAGTCGAAGAACGATGCCAGCCACAAGCGCAGCGCCACCGTTCAATGTCAAGTCCATCGCACTCACGGCCACGATGTCCTGAGGCTGCACGACGTAGTACACGAAGCCGGTTGGGCTGACCAAAAGCGTGAAGAGCCCCGCGCCGTTCAGGAACACGTTCGGACGCGCGGCACCTGAGCGGATGACGCGTATGACAGCCGCGCTGACGACGATTCCTGCTGCCAGATACACGTACCGGCTTGCAAGTCGCAGTGGTGAGCAGTCGGAGCCGCTGCGCTCGCAGAAGAGGAGATAGCCGGGGAGCCCACTCGCGAGCTGAAGGCCGATCTGCACCGCCAGGATCGCGAAATACCACAGGAGCCCGCGCCGTCCGCCGGCGCGCAGGGCGACGGCGATCGCCAAGGCGTAGCCGAGGATCGTGACCCCACCCGAAAGCCACGCCGCCGGATCGCGCAGTCCCGCGAGTCGAACTGCCGTGGCGAGTGCTTGACCGACGATGCCGACGGCCCAGCCCGCGCCGAATCCCGAGATGGCTGCCCAGATCGCCGACTCGCGTGACACGCGTGCGGAGCGAGTCCTGATGAGCTTGCCTATCGCGCGCGTCGCCGACGGGAACTCCGCCGCGAGGCCTTCACGCAGCATCGCGACCCTATTGTGAACTCGTGACGATGGAAGACTCTTCGGCTGAGCGGGACATGCTGGTGCTTGCCAAGACGGTCGCCGCCGATTCGTTCCCGGTGGAGCGGCCCGCGGTCATCGGCGTGGACCGCGAGAGCGGCCGGCTCGAGCGGCTCAGCCCGTTCCCGTGGAAGGGCGCTGACACGGACCCGCCGCTCCTGCGCTGGTCGTGGATCCACGTGCGCACGGCACCGGCGGATCGCGATCCGCGACCCGAGTCGCGCAACGTGAGCGGCGAGATCGTCGCGACGGCGTATATCGATCCGAAGGACGCCTGGCGGCTGCGCTGGCCGTTCGTGCGGCCCCACCTGCGCGGCTCGCTCGAGTCGCTGCAGGCACTTGCGCGCGATGGCGCGGCGACGGCAGGCTTCATCCGGCCGGCGGTCCACGAGTCCGACATCCTGCAGCTGCCGCTCCGCCTGCGGTTCCGCTGCGAGAGCGACGACTGCACCGGTCCGCACGAGCTGCCGGTGCTCGATTGGGAGCTACACGAGATGGCCCGCGCGTCGCGCGAGCGGCACGGTCAGCAGTGGGCGACGAAGTTCCGCGAGACCTGGGGTCGCCCGCTGTTCGAGAAGTACGACGTCCACGTGCTCGTGTCCGCGTACGCGCAGTCGCCGACGAAGTTCTACGTCGCCGGGCTGTTCTACCCGCCCCGCGCGCCCGAGGATGCCCACGAGCACCTACACCACCTCGCGCACCGCGAGCACGTGCACGGCGAGCCGGCGGCGCCCTAAGCGGGGATCAATCGCTTGGCGTCGACGTCGGTGCGCTTGCTGCCGATCTCCTCGTCCTTCCCGTGGTAGCCGTGCGGGAAGAGCTTGAGGAGCAGATAGGTGCCGGTCGTCGGATCGTCGCTCCGCTCGAGGACGAGCGCCGGGCCCCACGGTGAATCGAACTTCTCGCCGACGTCCGGCTTCGGGCGATCCGACTCGAACCCGGCGCGGTCCCACTGGAGGACGGCGTAGCCGCGCACGATGCGCTCCTCGTCACCGCCCTCGTCGGGACGCCACGCGTGCGCGCCGTCGTGCTGCCGCTGGCACGCGGCGGGCGACCCCGAGAACATGGTGACCCATTTGTAGACGTCGGCGTCCTTGGACTGGGCCCCCTGCGGGTAGGCCTGGCGGTGCAGGCCCTCGCCGGTGGTGCAGAGGTAGTAGAAGAGCACGAGCGCATTATGGAGAAATGCGCACGTCCACGATCGCCGTCGCGGGCTCACGGATCCGGGTCATCGAGGACGGGACGGGTGAGCAGGCCGTCCTGTTCGTCCATGGCGTTGGCGGATGGGCCGAGAACTGGATCGAGACCATCGAGCGCGTCGCGGCATCGGGCCGGCGCGCGATCGCATTCGACCTGCCGGGATTCGGCGACAGTACCGCGGTCAAGGGCGCTCGGTATTTCGATCCGCTCGATCCCTTCTACCCGGCGGTCGTGCATCCCGAGGCCTGGCGCTCGGTGACCCTCGTCGCGCCAGGGGGATTCGGTCCGGACATCGCGCTCTTCCTGCGCGTGTTCTCGC
>DATCOR010000032.1:0-5743 GCA_036564585.1 Candidatus Limnocylindria bacterium
CGACCTGAAGATCGGCATCTGCGGCGAGCACGCCGGCGAGCCGAGCTCGGTCGCGTTCTGCCACGACATCGGCCTCACGTACGTGTCCCCCTCGACCTATCGCGTGCCCGTCGCGCGGCTCGCCGCGGCGCAGGCGGCGCTCGCGACGAAGGAGCGGGACCGCTAGCGGCGCCGGCCGTCCATCCGGATCGTCCACGGCTCGATCGCATCGATCACCAGGTGGGACGGGATCCACGGATCGCGCGCGAACGCGGCACGGACGGCGTTCGCCGACTCGGCCTCGACGACGATTGCGACCCGATGCTCGTCGGCAAGCGGTCCGCCGAGGACGATGATCCCTGCATCCACGAGGGCATCCATGTACGCCGCGTGGGCGGTCCAGCCGGACTGCTGCTCCATCGGCCGGGATCGGTCCCAGCTGGGACCGGACCGGCGTTCCATCACCAGGAAGATCGACACGACCGCACGCTAGCGCGCCAGACCGAAATGGCGCTCGACCACGGTGATGATCGTGTCGACCGCCTGCGAGCCGTCGAGCTCGACCGTGGCGAGATCGTGCGCTCGGGCGGCCCGCCGCACGTGCTCCGTAAGCAGGGCGTCGCGATCCAGCTTGTTCCTGGTCGCCCGATCGTGATCGCTCGTCCCATCGATGCCGGCCCAGCCGCGTGATGCGTAGTTCTGCTTACGGGTCGCAGGCGTCGGAAGGAGGAAGATCGCCTGCCGTCGCGAGGTGAGGCGCGGCGCTACGAGCTCCGGCAACAGCCCAAATCCCTCCGCCACGACGCCAGGCGCGTCCATGGCCGCGAGGTCCTCGAGGACCATCTCGAAACGCTCGGCGAACTGGCCGATGGTCGAGTCCGCCATGGCTTCAGGCGTCTGCATCACCCACCGCTCATCCATCGACAGCGCGAGGAATGCCGCGCGGTAGGGATGGCGTTCGGCGCTGCTGCGGTCGCTGTGTCCGCGCGCATCCTGCCAGTCGTAGTCGTATCGCTCGAGGCCCTGGCGCTCGGCGATCGCCTTCGCGATCGTCGTCTTGCCTGCACCCGTGCCGCCGCCGACCCACAGGACTCGCTCGAGTGCGGTCATTCGAGGATCCGCTCGCGGACTCCGGCGATCGTCGAGGGCTCGAGGCCGCTCTCGAGCAGGTAGCGCTCGATGCCGCCATAGAGCTCGTCGAGCGCGCCGAGGGTGAGGACCATCTGGTCCGGCTGCGGCCGGAGCGCGTGCCGCAAGCGCTGCTGCTTCTCGGGGTCGCGTTCCGCGTCGAGCCAGGCGGCGAACAGCGGCGCGAGGTGGTCGTCGCTCCGGACGTGCTCGGCGGCGATCGTGGCGCGATCGACCCCGGCGAGCTCGAGGAGCAGCGCGGCGGCGATCCCGGTGCGCTCCTTGCCGGCGTGGCAGTACACGACGATGCCGCCGGCCGACGCGGCCGAGATCGCAGCGAACATCGTCGCGATGGGTTCGCGGCACGTCTCGAGTGTCAGCAGGTCGCCCTCGTGGCCGGTCATCGTGCCCTGCCACGCGCGCCAGAACTCCGGTGTCAGCTGGGGGATGTCGACTCGGTCCACTTCGGCGAGCTCGTCGCGCGTGAATGGATCGTGCTCCATCAGGTGCTCCTTGGGGTCGCGGAGGTCGATCGCGGTGCGCACGCCGTAGCGCACGAGCGCGCGGCGGCCGTGCATCGTGAGCCGGCACAGGTTGTCGGCGCGGATGACGGCGTGGCTACGGGTGGTGTGTCCGTCGCGGGTGGGGAAGCCGCCGAGGTCGCGTACGTTGAGGCACGCGTCCCAGTGCAGGTGGCGCGGATCGGTGGACATGGGCGTTCCTCCTCGGGCCTGACCGAATAAGGCACGGGAGTATCGCTCCGGCTGAAGCGGAAGGAACAGTCTTGTTCTTCGTGGACAGACGGCCCACACTTGATGGTGTCGCCGAAGCGGTCCGGTAACCTGTTAGTCGCAATGGCCAGCGTGACGGACCTCACCGCGCGGCTCTCCCGAACGAAGTCCGTTGCGGCGCTGCGCATCCGCGAGCGCCAGGAAGAGGCCGAGCGCACGTCGCTCGCGCCGTACGCGACGAAGAGCGCCGGCGCGAAGCGCGATCACCCCGAGGAGCCGTCGGCCACCCGCACCGCGTTCCAGGTCGACCGCGACCGGATCGTCCATTGCAAGGCGTTCCGCCGGACGAAGCACAAGACCCAGGTGTTCCTCGCCCCGGTCGGCGATCACTACCGCACCCGGCTCACGCACATCCTGGAGGTGAACTCGATCGGCCGGGCGATGGCGACGGCACTGCAGCTCAACGAGGACCTTCTTGAGGCCATGGCCCTCGGCCACGACATCGGCCATACGCCGTTCGGGCACGTCGGCGAGGAGCTCCTCGCGACCTTCCTGCCCGACGGCTTCCGCCACAACCAGCAGAGCGTCCGGATCGTCGAGCGGATCGAGAAGAACGGGAAGGGCCTGAACCTCACGCATGAGGTCCGCGATGGCATCCTCAAACACTCCGCTCCGACCACCGGCGGGCTCGAGACCGCAGCGTGGGGGACTCCGGAGACGCCGGAGGGCTGGGTCGTCCGTTACGCCGACAAGATCGCGTACCTGCACCACGACATCGACGACGCGATGCGCGCCGGGATCATCGGCGAGGACGACCTGCCGAAGCAGGTGCGCGACGCGCTCGGTCACGACCGATCCGAGCGACTCGACACGATGGTCTACGACGTGATCGTCCACTCGTTCGGCCAGCCCGAGGTCGGCCTGTCGCCCGAGGTGCTCGAGGCGACGAACACGCTGCGCGACTGGATGTTCGACAACGTGTATCTCGCCGGACCCGCGAAGACCGAGGACGAGAAGGCCCAGGGTGTCTTGCTCGGGCTGCTGCAGTACTTCGAGGCGCACCCCGACCGCATGCCGCGCGAGTTCCAGGGCATCGCGGACGAGGACGGCGTGAAGCGAGCCGTGGCCGACTACGTCGCGGGAATGACCGACGCCTATGCGCTCGACACGTACGAGAGCCTGTTCATCCCGGCCGCCTGGAGCCGACGCTAGCGACTCTGTACAGAGCCCTGTACAATGAGTTGGGTGAAGACGCTACCGCTGACCGAGGCGCGCAAGGACCTGTCGAAGATCGTGGACGAGGTGTCGAATGTCCACGAGCACATCACGATCACGCGCCAGGGGAAGCCCGCCGCGGTCGTGATGTCGGCCGACGAGTTCGAGAGCTGGCAAGAGACGCTTGAGATCCTCGCGGACCCCAAGGCTATGGCCGCGATCCGCCGCGCCGAAAAGGACATCAAGGCAGGTCGCGTGCGCCCGTGGGAGGAAGTCCGAGCTCGTCTCGGGCTGTGAGCACTGGCCAAAGTCGTCCTCGCGCGAGATGCGGAAAAAGACGTTGAGCGCCTTCCCGACGCGTACCGGCGGGCTGTCGGCGCGGCAATCGATGAGCTCGCGCGCGCGCCGATGGCGGGCAAACCGTTGCGCGGCCAGCTACGGCAGATGCGATCGCTTCGAGTGGGCGCGTATCGCGTCCTGTACCGCTTCGTAGCACCATCGAAGACGGTGTTCGTGGAGACGGTGCGGCATCGCAGCGAGGCATATCGCGATGCCCGGTGATTTCGACCTCGTCAAGGAGCGCGTGGACATCGTCCAGCTCGTGGGCGAGCGCGTCCACCTGCGCAAGGCTGGGCGCTCCTACAGCGGGCTCTGCCCGTTCCACGCGGAGAAGACGCCGTCGTTCAGCGTCGATCCCGAGCGCCGGACGTTCCACTGTTTCGGCTGCGGGGAGCGGGGCGACGTCTTCGACTGGCTCATCAAGATCGACGGCATCGACAAGGCTGACGCGCTGAAGGTGCTCGCCGAGAAAGCCGGCGTCGAGCTGAGCGGTGGCCGTCCACCCGGAGAGCGCGAGCGGGAGAAGCGGCTTCTCGCGGCGCACGAGACCGCGCACTTCTACTTCCGCCAGGCGTTACGCGGCACGCCCAAGGGCAAGGCCGCCGCGGAGTACGTCGCGGGGCGGGGGATCGACGAGAAGACGGTCGAGCAGTTCGGGGTCGCGTATGCGCCGGACCTCGCAGATGGTCTGCTGACGTATCTCCGGAAGAAGGGCTACTCGGACGAGGAGATCCTCTCGACCGGTCTCGTCGTCGAGACCGAGCGCGGGCTGCTCGACCGGTTCCGCGACCGCCTCATCGTGCCGATCCGCGACGCGCGCGGCCGGATCATCGCGTTCGGCGGCCGGGCCATGCGCGCGGACCAGCGCGGCAAGTACATCAACTCGCCGCAGACCATGCTGTTCAACAAGAGCGCGACCATCTACGCGCTCGACGCCGCGAAGGCCGAGGCCCGCCGGCAGGGCGAGGCGGTCATCGTCGAGGGCTACTTCGACGCGATCGCCTGCCATCAGGCCGGCCTCACGAACGTCGTGGCGTCGATGGGCACCGCGCTCACGGAGGGTCAGTACCGCGTCCTCAACGACCTTCACCTGGAGCGGGCGGTCGTGGCGTTCGACGGCGACGTCGCCGGCCAGCGGTCGGCCGAGACCCGCGGCCGCGAGCTGCTGCGCATCGTCCAGCGGTTCCATTCCGGGACCGGGGTCATCAGCACGCGCCAGGGCCTCGGCGTGTACGTGACGGTCCTGCCACCGGACACCGATCCCGACGACCTCGCGCGGAAGGAGCCGGCGCGCCTGCGCGGGCTCATCGGCGCCGCGAAGCCGGTGCTGGAGTTCGTTATCGAAGCGATCGCCCGGCGCTTCGAGGGCCGCCTCGAGAACCCGGACGGCAGACGGCGCTTCCTTGCCGAAGCGCTCCCGATCCTCGCCGACGAGCCCGACGCGCTCACCCGCGAGCTGTATCTCGGCACGCTCTCACGCCTGTCGGGCCTCGATCAGGAGACCCTCCGCACGCAGGTCGCGGCCGCGGGGGCCATCCGGCCGGCAGCGGCGAACGTATCTGTACGCGCGGAGCCCGAATCGACCCCCGACCGGAAACAAACGACTTCTCTCGAACGTTACTTAATGGCACAATTGACCAAGTTCCCCGAAGAAGCCGCGCGCCTCGACCTGGACCCCGCTGACCTCGTGGATCCCGTCAACCGGGCGATCTTCGAACAGCTCCGTGACGGACAGTCGACCGCTGACCTTCCGGCTCACCTTGCCGCTACGGCGGCGACATTGGGCGCAAATGCGCCGGAGCCGGGTCTAGGGGCCGACCCCGGTCGCGAGATCGAGATCGTCGCGCTCCGGCTTCGGGAAGGGAACTTGCGGCGACGGCTCGAGGACGTGCGCGCGACATTCGCGCGAGCGGACGGAGACGTCGGTGGGCTCGATGAGGAGGTAAGCCGCTTGGCGCACGACCTGGAGGAAGTCCAGCGTTCGCTCCAGCGGTCGACCGTCCTTCGCAGCACTGAGCAGGAGTAGGAATGGCCAAGACAGCGACCAAAGAGAAGGAATCAGCAAAGCCCGCGACGCCAGAGCGTGTCGGGATCCATCCCGAGCACCGTGAGGCGGCGGAGAAGCTCATCGCGCGCGGCAAGCAGCAGGGTTACCTCACCCAAGAGGACATCGCCCGCGGCATCCCCGACGCCGAGGCCGGTGAGATCGAAGAGCTCCTCGTCACCCTCGACGACAACAACGTCGAGATCCTCGAAGCCGACCGCGGGCCGACGTGGCACCAGGTCAAAGAAGAGGAAGAGGAAGCCGAGGAGATGCAGCGCGAGGACAGCATCTCGGCCGTCCTCGCCTC
>DATCOR010000035.1:0-2826 GCA_036564585.1 Candidatus Limnocylindria bacterium
GCCCCACCGTCAGCAGCAGTCCGGCCCAGAACAGCGAGTCGCCGACGAGGACGACGTTCAGTGCGAGCGATCGCTCGGCGTTGGCGCTGATGCCGCTCACGCCGGTGAGCTGGCCGGTCGCGCGCGTCACGTACGCGACGAGCCCATCCGACAGCAACGCCGACGGCACGAACCACAGCAGGCAGCCCGCGGCGAACGCGACGACCGCGCGGAGGCGCGTGGCACCGGCGGCCGGCCAGAGCGTCCACAGCCAGAGCGGGAAGAGGAAGAGCAGCAGGTCCTGGCGGAAGCCGCCGAGCGCGCCGAAGACGAACGAGGTCAGGACGACCCGCCGTCGATCGGCGCCGCGCGCGTCGCGGAATGCGAGCGCGAGCCCGGCGCTGATCGGCGCCAGCAGCATGTACGGCATGGCGACCTCTCCATGAAGCCACACGAGCGGATCGGCCGCGAACGCGATCGCGAGCGCGAGCGACAGCCCTCGCCCCGCGAACCGGCGGCATAAGAGGTAGACCGCGGCCGCGGCGAAGCCGCTCGCGAGCACGCTCACGGTGACGAGCGCGTGGTCGCTGTCGAGCCCGAGCAGCTTCGCGAGCTCCGCCGTGCCGACGTAGAAGATGTAGCCGGGCGGATGGGGGCGCATCTGCGGCAGCACGTCCCCGACGTGGAAGCCCTGTTCGAGGGCGCGCGCGTAGAGGACCGAATCCCATTCCCAGAGACGGTCGGCGACGAAGGGGAGGCGAGTGAGCGCGGTGACGACGCCGAGCAGCGTCGCAATGAGACCGTCGCGCATCCGGACGCAGTGTACGTGGCCGATATGCTCCCGCTGTGCGTCCTCGGATCAGCCTCGTCGTGCCGATGTTCAACGAGGAAGAGAACATCGAGCACGCGCTGCGAGTGGCGACCGACGCGCTCACGCAATGCACCGATGGCCACGAGATCGTCGTCGTCGACGACGCGTCGACCGATCGCTCGCCCGAGATCCTGCGCGGCCTCGCGGACCGGGATCCACGGATCCGGATCGTCCGGCACGACCGCAATCAGAAGCTTGGAGGCACCCTGCGCGACGGATTCGCGGCCGCGCGCATGGAGCTCGTCCTGTACATGGACGCGGATCTGCCGTTCGATCCGCGCGAGATCGGACGCGCGATCAGCGCGATGGATGTCACGCGCGCCGACATGATCGCCGCGTACCGGTACGACCGGACGGGCGAGGGCTTGCGCCGGGCCATCTACTCCTACGTGTACAACGGCCTGATCGGGGTGCTCTTCGGGTGGCCGCACCGTGACATCAACTTCGCGTTCAAGCTCATGAAGCGGGAGATCCTGGAGGCCGTCGAGCTTCGGTCCGAGGGCTCACTGATCAGCGCCGAGCTCGTCACGAAGGCGAAGAACCTTGGCTTCACGGTCCAGCAGATCGGGCTCGACTACTTCCCGCGAACGCGAGGCCGGTCGACGCTCTCGTCGGTCGGGGTCATCCTGAAGATGCTGCGGGAGCTCGTTTCGCTCTATCCGGAGATGCGCCATCCCCGTAAACACGGCCTCAAACGGCCGTCGGGGACCGCCCGGACCGAGGACGGACCCAGTGGTTTTCCGGTAGACTGACGACAGAAATAGAGATCTAAGAGATCTAGGAAAGGACAACGGGTGCCGCTCGCAGAAGCCGCTCCAGTCAAGAGTGAGGTCATCAAGGCGAACCGCCAGCACGAGACGGACACCGGGTCACCGGAAGTCCAGATCGGGCTCCTCACCGAGCGGATCAAGCATCTGACCGAGCATCTCCGCACTGCCGCGCACGACAATCACAGTCGGCGTGGATTGCTCATGATGGTCGGCCAGCGCAGGCGGCTGCTCGCATACCTTCACCGCAAGAGCCCCGAGCGCTATCAGGAGATCATCGGACGACTCGGACTCCGTCGGTAAGGACCCTCGCGGCACCCTAGGACAGCACATTGGCAGTCACACGCTCACAGGCGACGATCAACGACAAGCCCCTGACCTTCGAGACCGGCAAGTACGCACGCCAGGCCGGCGGCGCGGTCACGGTGCGCTATGGCGACACCCTCGTGTTCGCGGCGGGCACCGTCGCCAAGACGACCCGTCCGGGCATCGACTTCTTCCCGCTCACCGTCGACTTCGAAGAGCGGCTCTACGCGGCGGGCAAGATCCCCGGCTCGTTCCCGCGCCGTGAGGGCCGTCCGTCGGAGGAGGGCATCCTCACCGCCCGGCTCACGGACCGCCCGATCCGGCCGCTCTGGCCGAAGGGCTTCAAGAACGACGTGCAGGTCATCGTGTCGGCGTGGTCGAGCGATCAGGAGAACGACTACGACGTACTCGCGGTGAACGCGGCGTCGGCCGCGCTCCACATCTCGAACGCGCCGTTCGAGGGTCCGCTCGGCTGCGTCCGGGTCGGCACCGTTGACGGCAAGCTGACGTTGAACCCGACGATCACCCAGATGCTCGAGAGCGAGCTCGACCTCGTGGTCGCCGGCACGAAGGACTCGATCATGATGGTCGAGGCCGGCGCGCAGCAGATCTCGGAGGACAAGCTCATCGAGGCCCTCGGTCTGGCTCAGCAGGGCATCGCCAAGCTGTGCGAGGCCCAGGAGGAGCTCCGCCGCGCGGCGGGCAAGCCGAAGCTCGTGTGGGCGCCCCCGGCCCGCGACGAGGCCCGGCTCGCCCCGATCCGCGAGTTCTTCGCCCAGCGTCTTCGCGCCAAGCTCCGCAACGCCGACAAGGCCGAGCGCGAGGCCGGGCTCGACGCCGTGAAAGACGAGGCGCTGAAGCAGTTCGTCACGCCGGACGGAAAGACCACTCCCGAAGAGGTCA
>DATCOR010000055.1:0-14696 GCA_036564585.1 Candidatus Limnocylindria bacterium
GGATCCAGCGGATCGCCGTCTGAAGGATGTCGCGCATCTTCGCCTGGAGGCCCTGCGCGGCGTACCGCGACAGGGTCGGGAACACGGCCGCGCTGATCGCGATCGAGAAGACCCCGAGCGGCAGCTGCATGAGCTGGAACGCGTAGTTCAGCGCGGTGAGCGAGCCCTCGGGCAGCCTCGCCGCCAGGAACGTGTCGACGATGAAGATGAGCTGGACCGCGCCGAGCGCGAGCGTGCGCGGGAGCGTGAGCCGCACGATCTCGCGAACGCCCGGGTGACTGAGATCGAGCGTGAACTTGTACCGCGTGCGGCGGAACGTGAGCTCGGGGACCTGAACGAGCCACATCATGAGCGCCCCGGCCACGGTGCCCCACGCGAGCGCTTCGATCCCCAGGAACGGCGACGCGAAGACCGCGAACAGGATGATCACGAAGTTGTAGACGAGCGGCGCGGTCGCCCCCGACAGGAATTGACGGTATGAGTTGAGGATGCCGGTGAAGAGCGCCGACAGGCCCATGAAGATCGGGCTCAGCAACATGATCCGCGCGAGTCGCACGCTGAGCTCGACCTGGGCCGGGTCGGGCAGCGGCGCGAGGATGGGCTGGATGATGGGCGCCAGCAGCCAGAGGAGCGCCGAGACCAGCACGAGCATGATCACGATGGCGTTCATGACGCTCGAGGCGACGCGCCAGGCCTCGTCCTCGCGCTCCTTCGCGAGGTAGCTCGTGAAGACCGGGATGAACGCGCTCGCGAGCGCGCCCGCGACCAGCAGATTGAACAGGGTGTCCGGGATCCGGAACGCCGCGAAGTAGCCGTCGAGCTCGGGGGTCTGCCCGAACTTCGCACCGATGATGGAAAGACGGAGCCAGCCGAGGATCCGGCTGGCGATGAGCGTCGCGATCATGAAGAGCGACGCCCGGCCGACGCTCATCTGCATGTGCGTCGCAGTATGAATAGACTCGCGCACATGGCAAAGAAGAAGCGCTCAGCGCTCAAGCGCATCCGGCAGGCGCCCCGCCGCGCCGAGGTGAAGGTCCTGACCCGCTCCTCCGCCCGGACCGCGGTGAAGTCGGCCCGCGAGGCCATTGATTCGAAGGCCGACGGCGCGGCCGAGACGGTTCGTGCCGCGGCGAGCGCCCTCGACAAGGCCGTAAAGCGCGGCGGCATCCACAAGAACGCGGCCGCGCGCAAGAAGAGCCGGCTGGCGAGGCGCGCGGCGGCGGCGGCGAAGGCCTAGAGCCGGTCAGCCTCGCGCGAAGCGCGGGAACGTGTCCGCCCCGGGGTAGCGTGCGGCGTCTCCGAGCTCGAGCTCGATCTCCATCAGCCGGTTGTACTTCGCCACGCGCTCGCTCCGCGAGAGCGACCCGGTCTTGATCTGGCCGGTGTTCAGCGCGACGCAGAGATCGGCGATGGTCGTGTCCTCGGTCTCGCCCGACCGGTGCGAGATCACGGCGGCGTAGCCGGACCGGTGCGCGAGCTCGACCGCCTCGATGGTCTCGGTGAGCGTCCCGATCTGGTTGAGCTTGATGAGCACCGCATTCGCCGCGCCTTCGGTCACGCCGCGCCGGATGCGCTCGACGTTGGTGACGAAGAGGTCGTCGCCGACGAGCTGCAGCCGGTCACCGAGCGCCTTCGTGAGCGTCTTCCAGCCGTCCCAGTCGTCCTCGGCGAGGCCGTCTTCGATGGACACGAGCGGATATTTGTCGCGCCAGGCGGCGTACTTCTTCACCATGCCGGCGCTGTCCAGGGTGGCCTTCTCGCGCGCGAGGGTGTACCTGCCGTCCTTGAAGAACTCCGTGGCGGCGGGGTCGAGTGCGATCGCGCAGTCGGATCCGGCCTTGTAGTGGGCCGCCTCGATCGCGCTCAGGATCAGCTCGATGGGCTGCTCGTTCGAGACCAGGCCTGAGGGCGCGAACCCGCCCTCGTCGCCGACGCCCGTCCCCATGCCCTTCTGGTGGAGGATGTCCCGCAGCGCGTGGAAGATCTCGGAGCCCATCCGGATGGCCTCGCTGAACGTGGGCGCCCCGAGTGGAGCGAGCATGTACTCCTGCATGTCGGCCGAGTCGGTCGCGTGCTTGCCGCCGTTCAAGACGTTCATCAGCGGGACCGGCAGCGTCCGCGCGAGCGGCCCGCCGAGATAGCGATACAGCGGCTGGCCCACGTCGGCGGCCGCTGCGCGAGCGCACGCGAGCGAGACGCCGAGCATCGCGTTCGCCCCGAGACGCGACTTGTTCGGCGTGCCGTCGAGCTCGCGGAGCAGCGAGTCGATCGCCGACTGGTCCGTGGCCTGCTCCCCGATGAGCTCGGGTGCGATGACATCGTCGACGTTGCTCACTGCTTTGAGGACACCCTTGCCGCCGTAGCGCTGCGTGTCGCCGTCGCGCAGCTCGACGGCCTCGTGCGCGCCCGTCGACGCGCCGCTCGGGATCATCGCCGTGCCCACCGCGCCGCTCGCCAGGTACACATCGACGCAGACCGTCGGATCGCCCCGCGAGTCGAGGACCTCGCGTGCCCGGATCATCTCGATCGTCGCATCAGACATTCGGGATCGCCTCCACCCCTGGCAGTTTCTTGCCTTCGATGAGCTCGAGCGCGGCGCCGCCTCCGGTCGAGACGTGCGTCATCTTGCCGGCAAGCCCGAGCTGCTCCACCGCCTGGACCGACTCGCCGCCCCCCACGACCGTGACGGCCGCGCTCTCGGCCATCGCCCGCGCGATCGCCTCCGTGCCGTGCGCGAAGTCGGGCTGCTCGAAGAGGCCCATCGGCCCGTTCCAGAACACGGTGCCGGCCGTCGCGATGTGCGCCGCGAACTCCCGCTCGGTCTCTGGGCCGATGTCGAGGATCTTGGGTTGCTCATCCCGCGACCAGCGCATGTCGACCGGGAGGAGGACCTCCGCGCCCCGGGCCTTCGCCCTCGCGAGGATCGCGCGGGCATCCGTCTCGCGATCCGGTTCGCTGAGCGAGGCCTTGACGTCGGTGCCGGTGGCCGCGAGGAATGTGTTCGCCATCCCTCCGCCGATGGCGACGACGTCAGCCTTGGCCACAAGCGACTTCAGCACGTCGATCTTGGAGCTCACCTTCGCACCGCCGACGATGGCCATGAATGGCCTCGCCGGAGACGCCAGCAGCGAGCCCAGCGCACGCACTTCCCGATCGAGCAGGAGGCCGGCGTACGCGGGCAACACGTGCGCCACGCCCTCCGTCGACGCGTGCGCCCGGTGCGCCGCACCGAACGCATCGTCCACGTACGCGTCGAAGCCCTCGGCGAGCGCCTTCGCGAACGCGGGATCGTTCTTTTCCTCCTCCGGATGGAACCGCACGTTCTCGAGCATCAGCACGCCGCCTGGTCTCAGGTCGCGGATCTGCTCCTTCGTCTCGGGCCCGACGCAGTCGGGGGCCATCGGCACCGGGACGCCCAGGAGCTCGGCGGCCTTCTTCGCCACGAGCGCGAGGCTCAGCGTGCGGTCCGGACCCTTCGGCCGGCCGAGGTGCGAGCAGAGCGCGACCATCGCGCCCTGCTCGCGCAGCGCGTTGATCGTGGGGAGGGCCGCCCGGATGCGCGTGTCGTCCGCAACGACCGCGGGCATGTCGGGCGGCGTCTCGATCGGTACGTTGAAGTCGACGCGCACGAGCACGCGCTTCCCCTTCGCGTTGAGCGCCGCGATGGTGCGTTTGGCCAACGAGCTACGCGGTCGCGGCGGCGGGCTGCTTCGCCTTCAGTTTCGACGCGACGAACGCCGTGATGTCGGCGAGGCGGCAGGCGTAGCCCCACTCGTTGTCGTACCAGGAGATGATCTTCACCATGTTGCCCAGGACGATCGTGTCGAGGCCACTCACGATGGTCGAGTGCGGATCGCCCTTGAAGTCCATCGAGACGAGGGGCTCCTCCGTGTAGGCCATGATCCCCTTGAGGCTGCCGGCGCTCGCGCGCTTGAACGCGGCGTTCACCTCGTCCTTCGTGACCTCGCGGTTCAGCGTGGCAGTGAAGTCGACGACCGACACGGTCGGGGTCGGGACTCGGAACGACATGCCGGTGAACTTGCCCTTGAGCTCGGGGATCACGAGCGTGACGGCACGGGCGGCGCCGGTCTCCGCAGGCACGATGTTCTCCGACGCCGCGCGCGCGTCGCGCGGATCCTTCGCGACGGTGTCGAGGAGGCGCTGCGAGAGGGTCTTCGAGTGGATCGTGGTGAGGAAGCCCTTCTCGATGCCGAACTCGTCGTTCAGCACCTTCGCGACGGGGGCGAGCCCATTCGTGGTGCAGGACGCGTTGCTGATGATGTTGTGCTTGTCGGGGTCGTACTCGGCGTCGTTCACCCCGAGCACGAAGGTCTTGTCCTCGTTCTTTGCCGGCGCCGAGATGATCACTTTCCGGGCACCCGCGTCGATATGGGCCCTCGCCTTCGTCGCGTCCGTGAAAAGACCCGTCGATTCGATGACGATGTCGATCGCGAGGTCCCGCCACGGCAGCTTCGCCGGATCCCTCTCCGCAAGCACCTTCATCTTGCGTCCGTCGACGACGATGGCGTCGGCGGTAGATGACACGTCGCCCTTGTACGTGCCGTACGTCGTGTCGTACTTGAAGAGGTAGGCGTTCATGGCCGGGTCGGCCAGGTCGTTGATCGCGACGACCTCGATCTCGGGGTGCCGCTCGATGATCGCCTTCAGGAATTGACGCCCGATCCGGCCGAAGCCGTTGATCGCAACTTTCGTCATGTCACTCCCCTTGCTGGGCGCCAATCTAAAGGAACCACTCCCCCTTGCCGTCCACGCGGTCCCGTGCGGCAAGCGCCGAGCCAATCACCGAAACGTCCGCGCCCAGCGCCGAAGGCACGATCCGCACCGCGGCCGCGGGGACCTTGAACGCGCGTTCGGCGACCGCCCGGCGCATCGGTTCGATGACGTGCGCGGGCTCGTGCTCGGCGACTGAGCCGCCCACGACGATGCGCTCGGGGTTGAGCGCGTTCACGATCCCGACCGCGAGGTTCTGCAGCGCCAGCTCAGCTCGCGCGATGAGCGCGGACGCGCGCGCGTCGCCGGTCGCGGCCTTCGCGTACACGATGCTCGCGTCAGAGACGCCGTAGGCCTCCGCGAGATTGCGCCCGGCGGCGTACGCCTCCACGCAGCCGAAGGACCCGCACCGGCAACGCACGTCCCGATCGAAGCCGACCGGGAAGTGACCGAGCTCGCCCGCGGTGTTCGACGCGCCCCGCACCACGTTGCCGCCGGAGACGATCGCGCCGCCGACCCCGGTGGACACCGTGAGGTAGACGAAGTCGCGCGCGCCCTTCGCCGCGCCGACCGTCCCCTCGGCGATCGCGGCCATGACGGTATCCCGGTCGAGGAAGACCGGCAGGCCTCCCAGGCCGTTCGCGACGCGTTCGGCGATCGGGACGTTCGAGTCCACGAAGCCGGCGATGTTCTGGGTCGTGAAGATCACGCCGGTGCGATGATCGAGCGGGCCGGGGGAGGACAGCCCGGCCGCCGCGATATCGCCGATCGGGATGCCGGCCGCATCGAGCGCCGCGCGCGCGCTGTCGATGAGCGCGGCGACGACCGCATCGGGGCCGCTCTGCGGGGTCGCACGCGCGTCGCGGCCGACGAGCGTGACGTCGACGCCAACGATCCGAGCGACGGCGGTGCGCAGGTTGGTACCG
Organism: Candidatus Limnocylindria bacterium; assembly: GCA_036564585.1. Classification (GTDB taxonomy): domain Bacteria; phylum Chloroflexota; class Limnocylindria; order P2-11E; family P2-11E; genus UBA4735. The sequence continues at coordinate 5,658 of DATCOR010000055.1, forward strand.
CCGAGATCGAAACCGAGGTAGAGCGCGCTCAGGCCGGGCTCAGACCCGGGGCAATCGCCCGGCGACGTCGGGCGCGCTCAGCGCGGAAGCATCGGACCCGAAGACCTGCTGCTGCGCCGCCTTGTAGCCCCGCTTCGCCTTGTCCTTCCCGAAGGTGTGCTCGGCATCCTCGTAGATCTGCGAGACGAGGATCGCGAGGTACGGGATGACTTGCGACTCTGGCACGTTCTCGCGGTCGAGCGCCTGCGAGTCGATGCGATCGTCCACGATCGGGAGCGGCCGGTCGATGGGATCGGCCTGCTCGTCGACGCGCATGAGCAGGTTGGCCATGCGGTCGTCGAGGCGGCCTTTTCCGTACTGGCCGCTGTTGTACTCACCGAGCAGCGCGTTCGCGAGCGACGCGAGCTGCCCCGCGCGCCCCGCTGCGGGAGCGGCTTCGGTCATCGCAGCGTGCGCTACCCCCGATTCGTCATGCGACGGCTCGTCGCGCTTGAGGAACCCGAACAGGCCCTTCTTCTTCTCCTCAGTGGCGGCTTCGCCTTCGGCCTGCGGAGCGGGTCGCGACCACTCGCTGATGTGGTCATGTGCCGGAGCCGGCGCCGGGGCGGGGTCCGGCGGCGGCATCTCGGGCGCGACCGGTGCGGGACCGAAGACCCCGCTCAGGGCCGAGAGCCGCTCGTCCGAGACCAGCGGCATGTCGATCGGCGAAGGCTCCGGTGTGACCTCGGGCTCGACCGTCGGCTCCGCGGGCAACGCGTCGCCCATGCGCGCATCGAGCGCGGCGGCGAGGTCTTCGCGGAGGTCCGCCTCCGGCGCGCCCCACTGCGGCATCGCGGCCGCCTGGTCCCAGCTCGACGGCGCGGGCGTCGGCGCCGGCGGCTCCCAAGCAGGCCCGATGGAGCGCTGCTGCTCCCAGGTCTGCGGCGGGGGCGTGTGCTGCTCCCAGCTCGGCCGTTCCGGCTCGGCTTGCGGCTCGGGCGTCGGGGGAGCCCAGGCGAGATCGGGCTGCGCTTCCGGCGTCGGGGCGACCCACTCCTGGACCGGAGCGGGCGGGCTCCATTGCTCCGACGCCGGAGCCTGCGCTGGGGGGGGCGGCGCGGGAGGCGCAGAAGGCGCCGCTGCCGCCGGCTCGAACACGTCGATGAACCCTGTGTCGACGAGCGTCGCGAGCGACGCGCGCGTCGCGGTCTTGCCGGCCTTGAGATGCTCGGCCACGCCGGGCACGTCGCGCTCGCCATTCACGGCGAGCAAGGTGCGCCACTGGTCGGACGACAGGGTGATGTTGCCCTTTTCCGCAGCGCGCTCCGAGAGCCGGAAGCGCGAGCGGTCGTCGGGGACGATCTTGCGGATCGCGACGAGGCGATCGCGCTCCTCGACGGCCTTGCCGAGCAGCTGTTTCAGATCACCGGAGAGGTTCGCTCCCGGAGCATCGCCCCACGGGATGAACTCGAACGAGCCGCTCTCGACCGCGAAGACCGCGCCGAGCGCCGGCTCGCCCACGTCCTCGCCCGCCACGGCGGCGACGAGCCGCCCGCCGTCGAAGCCGAGCGTGCCGCCCTGGCTATCGGCGCCGCGGACCTCGAGCTGGCCGGTCTTGTTCGTCGAATGGAGCATCTGAACGACCGTATCGAGCGGGAATGCTTCGATCTCACCGCGCAACGTCATGCGATGGCCTCCTCGGTTTCCTTATCGAACACGTGCAGCTTCGACCGGTCGAAGCCGACGCGGATGGAGTCGCCGGGCTGCGTTTGGGTGCGGGTATCGACGCGGGCGACGAAAGTCTGGCCGGCCGACGACAGGTGCAGCTGGAACTCGTTACCCAGGAACTCCACGACGTCCACCTTCGCTTCAACGGGGATGTGGCCGTTTTGACTCGCGAGCGCTCCGGCCGCGATGTCCTCGGGACGGATCCCGATCACGACGTCGCGGCCCATCGCGCCACCCTTGCCGGCCGGGAGCGGCGCCTGGAACAAGCCGGCGTCGGCGACCGGCGCCGATGCGGTCCCGGCCAGCTTCGCGGGAAAGAAGTTCATCGCGGGCGATCCGATGAAGCCGGCGACGAAGAGGTTTGAGGGATGCGCATGCAGGTTCTCCGGCGTGTCGATCTGCTGGATCAGCCCGTCGCGCATCACCGCGATCCGATCGCCCATGGTCATCGCTTCGACCTGATCGTGCGTCACGTATACCGTCGTCCGCTTGATGCGGTAATGCAGCTTTTGGAGCTGCGCACGCGTCTCGATGCGGAGCGCGGCGTCGAGGTTGGAGAGCGGCTCGTCCATCAAGAACACGGCGGGCTCGCGCGCGATCGCGCGACCGACGGCGACGCGCTGCCGCTGGCCACCCGATAGCTCCTTCGGCTTGCGCTTCAGGAGCTTCTGCAGGCCGAGCATCTCCGCGACCTCGCCGACGCGGCGATCGATCTCGGGCTTCGGCATGCCCCTGAGCTTCAGCCCGAACGCGATGTTGTCGTACACGCTCATGTGCGGGTAGAGCGCGTAGTTCTGGAAGACCATGGCGATGTCGCGGTCCTTCGGCGCGACGTCATTGACGAGCCGCTCGCCGATGAAGATGTCCCCGCTGGTCTGCTCCTCGAGGCCCGCGATCATCCGGAGCGCGGTCGTCTTACCGCAGCCCGAGGGTCCGACGAGCACCAGGAACTCCTCGTCCTTGACCTGGAGCGACAGGTCATTGACGGCGAAGACGTCTCCGAACTTCTTCGTCACGTGGTCGAACGTGACTGTGGCCATTCATCCCCTCCGGCGTGTATGAGAGGCCAAAGTATGTCACCAATAGTCGGGTTCGAGGCGCGTGAGCGATGGCCGCGCGCGCCCTCGGTCGGCCGGTGTCGGATCGGGGCGCACGTGGATGGCATCGATGCGCGACAGCACCGCCCCCGCGACGAGCCGCCCGAGGACGCGGACGCGGTAGGCGATCGCCCCCGGCGGAGGGACGAGCTCCACCGAGATCCGCCGATCCTCGCCGACGCGCACGTACGGTGAGTCGTGGGTCGCAAGCTGCCGCGAGCGCGCGTCGGCGCGCGCGTAATACGCGATGCGGACGAAGGCCTCGGAAATGTCGGAGTCGTCCACCGCGAGCACGAGCGTCACGGCGCCCGGGCCGTCGAGTGGCACGAGGTCGCTCTCGATGCCCCAGGCCCGACCGCTCGGGATGCCGACGATGAGCCCGCCGGTGTCGCGCTCGAGCGACCCGCGCGGCGTCGTCCGCCGGAACGGACCGAGGTCACCGCCATCGCCCGGATCGGCGAGCGCGATCGAGCCCAGCAGCGCGAGCGCGAGCGGTACAAGAAGGAGTGCGATGCGACACATCGCTCGGACCGTACCTGGGTCGGCCCATCGTGTCGTGTCCTCCGTTCGGTCACCGAGACCGGTCACCGGGGTGGCCATCGGGCCACCGCACTAGCTCACGTGGCCGAAATCGATCTCCCACGTCCCGATCTCGAATGCCTCGAGGGTCGCGGCCGCCGATCCCTCGGTCAGCTCGAGCGGTGCGGCGGTCCGCACGATGTCGAGACCGGTGTTCCCCAGCGTGAGATCGCCCTCACGCAGATCGAGCGGTCGGGAGCCGCTGACCGGCCGGTCGAACCGAAGCGTGGCGCGCGCGACACCGTCTGCCGGGTTCGCGAGCCGCACGACGATCCGATCGCGCGAGCGAGCGCGCACCGCGGTCAGGGTCACCGCGGCATCGCCGTCGATGGAGCAGAACGACCGCTCTGCGCCGGAGCCCGTCGCGATCCACGCCGGCGAGAGGAATTCGCGGATCGCGCGCGCCGCCTCGGGCACGCCGATCGGGGCGCCGAGCGGCACGACGCAGTACCGGAAGGTCATCTCGCCGAGGCACTGCGCCGAAGGGGTCTCGATCTCGGGCCCGGCGTGGCCGCGGCGTTCGGGCAGGTCCTCGCGCGACAGGAAGCCGACAGACCGGAACAGCGTGATCGCGATCGCCGTGCCATCACTGAGCACGGAGTAGTCGCGCAGCCCGTCCGCACCGAGCGCGACGCCGCCGTTCGCCCCACCGACGGCGACGAGCTCATGAAAGCAGCGCTCGGGCGTGGGCGACTCGACCCAGCCGCGCTTGCTCGGGACTCGGTTCGGACGCTCGAGCCAGGCGAATCCCGCACCGGCGGTGTGCGTCACGGTCCGGATGCCCGTCTCGCACACGACCTTCAGCCGGTGATCGCGCGACGCATTGGTCACCGTCGCCTCCACGTCCACGCGCGACGCCCCGGCGTCGAGCGAGATCGCGAATCGGACCCGGTCGTCGACAAGCTCCGGAACGCGCGCGAACCGGTCAGTGCGCAGGGACGCCGGGAGCCGCAGCACGAGATCGACGGTCACGGTCGCGCGGTCACCCTCGATCTTCGTCGCCTGCTGTCCGGCCGCGCCCTTCGACCCGATGGTCGGGCCGGCGTAGGAGTAGGTGTACTCATCGCCGCGGTCGCCCTCGTCGATGAGTAGGTTCATGCGAGCGCTCCGTGTGTCGGTGGCCCGGTCGATCACGATGAAGCTGCCGTCGCCGTCCACCTCGACGCGGAGCCGCTCGTTGACGATCACGCCCGGCTCGGGCGCGCTCACGCCATCGCTGCGTGCGCGGACCGCCGCCGCGACACCGAGGGGCAGGCACGCCACCAGGGTCGGCCGACCGCTCACCGGGGCGACGGCATTGCGGGCCCACGGGAGTGCGTTCCAGGCGACCGGCGCCGCGCCGACCCCGGCGAGCGTCGCCGAGAGCTCGCCGACGAGGCGTTCGCCCTCACGTCGCACGCGATCAAAGCGCGGACGCATGTCGAGGTCGTGGACCGCGTCGATCGAGCAGCCGCAGATCGAATCGTGGGGATGGTTCTCGAGGAGGGTGCGCCAGAGCGAGCGCAGCGTGTCGCCGTGCGTGCCACCCTCGAACGCATCGAGCGGTTCGCACCGTTCGAGCAGGAGCCGCTCGCACGCGGCGTTCTCCTGCTTGATCCACACCCGGGTGGAGTTGACGCCGCGGAGGATCGGCCGGTACTTCCCGGACACCATCTCGCCGCTGTAGACGCCGCGCGGCGTGGGCACCGCTGCCATGAATTCCTCGAGCGTCGCGATCGTCGCCTTCGTGCGCGGCGCGACCTGACCGATCGCGTCGACGGCCTCCGGGAGCTTCTCGAACGCGGACGTGTGATCGGTGCCGACCATGAACAGGAGCGCATCGCCCGCGGCATACGGTGCGATGCTGTCCATGATCCGCGGCAGCATCCGACGCACGCGTCGCCGGACGTCCGCCACCGGCTTGATCCCGTCGGCCACGAGCGGGAGCGCGTTGTCGTAGTGCCCGACCTGGTGGGATGCGATCACCCGGTCGCCCGACGGGGACTCCCAGTTGAACTCGCTTCCCAGCTCCTCGCCCTCGTCACCGACCCCGCGCGCGAATACATAGGAGTCGTACCCGAACCCGCGGAGCACCTGAGGGAGCTGCGCGGGATGACCGAACGGATCGGCGACGTACGCGACGCGTGACGCACGGCCGAACGAACCGGCGACGCGCAGGCCCTCCTGCAGGTTGCGCACGATCGACTCACCCGACACGAGCAGGAGGTCGGCGAGGACGTACCACGGACCGACCAGCAGCCGGTCGGCGCGGACGAGCGCCTCGATGCGCGGACGGTCGGCCGGTCGCACGGCGAGGTGGTCCTCGAGCGGGATCGTCTGGCCGTCGAAGGTGAACGAGCGGAAGCGTGGCTCGCCCTCGAGCAGATCGAGCAGCGAGCCGACCATCGGCACGAGCTTCGCGCGGAAGCTCTCGAAGCGCTCGTACCACTCGCGATCCCAGTGGGTGTGCGGCACGACGAACGCGCGCCACGGGTAGAGGCGCAGCACCCAGGCGACGATCGGCGGGGCCATGAGACCCCAGAACGTGCCGACGATCGCGCCGCCGAGCGCGTCGAGCGGGTAGTGCACGCCGACGAACACGCGCGACAGGCCGACGGCGAACGCGAGCAGGAGCGCGAACGGCCGAAAGCGTGGGAAGCACTGACCGAACGCGACCGCGGCCCCGAACGCGAGCGCCGTGTCGCCGGACGGGAACGAGTACGAGCCCGGTTCGACGATGATCGGCTTGAGCGCGTCCGGGATCGCGAGGAACGGCCGTTCGCGCTGGAACACGTGCTTCAACGACTCCGCCGACGCCCATGCGAGGACCATGCCGATGAACACGGTGATGGCGACCCAGAGGCCGCGGCGGCCGCCGCGCGTGCGCCACATCACGACACCGAGCAGCCACCACTGCAGGCCGAAGAAGTTGAGATACGTGATCGCGATCGCGACCACCGCGATGAGGGGGTTGCGCGCCGCGACGATCGCGGAGTACAGGCGCTCGTCGAACGCGAACAGCTGATCCATCAGCGTGAGCGGACGTGGCGCCAGATGAACAGACCGACCGCAGCGACGATCGCCGCTGCGACGAGGTAGTCCAGCCCCTTGAGCGACTGCTTGATGTCGACCCAGCGGTCGCCCAGGACCACGCCGCCCCAGACGAGCAGCATCACCCACGGGATCGCGCCCAGGATCGAGAATGTCACGAAGCGCCACAGCGGCATGCGGGCGATGCCCGCCGGGATCGAGATGAATGTTCGGACGACCGGGATCATCCGCGAGACGAAGACCGTGACATCGCCCCAGCGCTTGAAGTGGCGATCGGCCACGTCCAGGTCGTGCATCGAGATGAGGACGTACTTCCCGTATCGCTCGAGGAGCGGGCGGCCGCCGTACGCGCCGATGGCGTACGCGATGAGCGAGCCGATGGTGTTGCCGGCGACGCCGGCGGCCACCGCGCCCCAGTAGGACCACGGTGCGCTCGTCAGTGGCTCCGGGATGCCGCGGGAAACGGAGAACCCGGCGAACGGAAGGATGATCTCGCTCGGGATCGGGATCGCGGCGCTCTCGACGGTCATCGCCAGCACCACGCCGAGGTAGCCGAACGCGGCGTAGGCGCGTTCGAGCAATGGCAGGACATATGCGTCGATGGCCTCAAGCACCCCGGTATCATCGGGCACGAGGAAGCAGGGCGGGCCGGGGGAGAACGACGGCAGGGAGACGCCCATGCGCCAAGGGACCGCAACGGCACTCGACGATCGGCTCCGCGACGGCCTCGCGCGCGTCGGCAGCGCGGACCTGCTCGTCGGGATCCCGAGCTTCAACAACGCCGCGACCGTCGGTCACGTCGCGCGGACCGTGGCCGCGGGCCTCCGCACGCACTTCCCGGACTCGAGCCCGGTCATCGTCAACGCCGACGGCGGCTCGAAGGACGGCACCAGTGAGGTCATCGCGAGATCCACGGACGGGCTCCCGACGATCACCGGCGCGTACGTCGGCCCGCCGGGCAAGGGCTCCGCGTTCCGGGCGATCTTCGAGATCGCGACGCAGCTCGGCGTCGAAGCGTGCGCCGTCGTCGACAGCGACCTGCGCAGCATCACGCCGGAGTGGATCAACCGGCTGATCTCGCCGATCAAGGACCGGAGCGCGGACTATGTGACGCCGCTCTACGCGCGCCACAAGTTCGACGGCACGATCACGAACAACGTCGCCTATCCGCTCACGCGGACGCTCTACGGCCTGCGGCTGCGACAGCCGATCGGCGGCGAGTTCGGCTTCAGTCCCGAGCTCGCGCGCGACTTCCTGGACGGCGTCGCGTTCGGCGGCGGCGACGTCTGGCAATCGGACGTCGCGCGCTTCGGCATCGACATCTACATGACCACGACCGCGCTCGTGCGCGGCAAGAAGGTGGCACAGGCGTTCCTCGGCGCGAAGATCCACGACCCGAAGGATCCCGGCGCGGACCTCGCACCGATGTTCACCCAGGTGGTGAGCACGCTGTTCCGGCTCGCCGCCGCGAACCCGGATGCCTGGAAGGACGTTCGCGGGTCCAAGCCGGCGCGGATCGTCGGGTCCATCGACCCGGTGGAGCCCGAGGCGGTCAACGCGAGCGTCGAGATCCTGCAGCAGAAGTACGCCGCAGGCCGAACCGAGCACGAGCGCACGTGGAACGAGATCCTCTCGACGCGCGTTCCGGACCGGGTCGACGACACCGCGTGGGCGCGCATCGTGTTCGACTTCCTGGTCGCGTCGAAGAAGAAGCCGGCGGAGACGCAGCGCTACGTCGGCGCGCTCGTGCCGCTGTACTTCGCGCGGGTCGCGAGCTTCATCGAGGAAGCGAAGGACCTGGACACCGAGAAAGCCGAAGCGCTCGTCGAGCGCCAGGCGGCGGTGTTCGAGAGGCTCAAGCCCGAGCTGATCGCCCGCTGGTGAGCGTCTCCATGAAGGAGGATGGCCTCGTCCTCGTGTCCGAGGACGATGGCAGCCTGCCCATCGGCACCGCATCGCCGCTCGGGCTCTACTACCACGACACGCAGTTCCTGTCGGGGTTCGCGCTCCGCATCAACGGCCAGGCCCCGGCGCTCCTCTCGGCGAACACTGAGCAGAACTACGTCGGCGCGTTCCAGCTCGCGAACCGTCCCGCCACTCTGGACGACGGGTCGATCCTGCCGTCGCAGTCGCTCTCCGTTCGCCGCACCCGGTTCCTCGCGGACGGACTCCGCGAGCGCGTCGGGATCCTCAACTGCAACCCCGCGAAGGTCCGGCTGCGGCTCGAGATCGAATTCGACGCCTCGTTCCGCGACATGTTCGTCGTCCGCGGCTACCGCGGCGTGCCGGCCGTCGTCGCACCGTCGCCGGTCGAGGTCATTCCGAACGGCATCCGGTTCCAGCGACTCGGGCGCGACGGCGTGCGGCGGACCACCGACGTGACGATGCGGCCCGCACCGGATCGGATCGAGGGCAACACGTTCGTCCTCGAGCGCGAGCTCGCGCCGCAGGAGATCGTCACGTACGAGCTCGCGATCGTGCCGCGCGAGGACGGGGCGGGCGAGGCTCCCGCTCCACGCGACTTCGACGAGGCGCTCGACGCGCTCAACGCGAAGTACCGCCGCTTCCTCCGGACGTGCGCCGACTACTCGACGAGCTCGGAGTCGCTCGACGAGGAGCTCGTCCT
>DATCOR010000089.1:0-12588 GCA_036564585.1 Candidatus Limnocylindria bacterium
CCTCGAAGACCGCGGTCGTCGGATTCATGATCCGCGAGTACGTGTTCCCGTACTCCTGCAGGTTGAAGTACGCCGCGGCGGACTCCGGGTCCTCGAACACGTACGACGTCGTCTGGAAGATCGGGACGGCCCGCGCGCCGGTGTACGGATCCGGCCGCTGGCCGGCGTGGATGGCCCGGGTGTCGAAGCCGAACGGGCGGGTGCCCTCCTCGCCCGCGCTGTCGCTCATCGCGCCACCGTCTCGGTCACCCGTGCGAGGAACGCGTCGATCTCGCGGGTCATTTCCGCCTCCTCTAGGAGGAACGAGTCATGACCGTAATCGGCCTGGATGATCGCGTGGCGGACATCCTTCCCGTTGGCTCGCAGGGCGGCCGCGATCTCGCCGGAATCGCGGGGCGGGTAGAGCCAGTCGGATGAAAAGGACAGGAGCAGCGTGGCCGCCCGGACCTTGGCCATGGCCCGCTCGAGCGATCCATGTCCGTAGGTCCGGGCCAGGTCGAAGTACGTGAGCGCGCGCGAGATGTAGAGGTACGCGTTCGCGTCGAACCGCGCGGCGAACGCATCGGCCTGGTGGCGCAGGTACGACTCGACCTCGAAGTCCGGCGCGGCCAGGTCGTAGAGCGGCTCGTCGCCGCCGCGCTGGAACCGGCGGCCGAACTTCTCGCGCACCGCCTGGGCCGACAGGTACGTGATGTGCCCGACCATGCGCGCGACCTTGATGCCCGCGTCGGGCGCGCGCCCGGTCCCGTAGTACGCGCCGCCCTGCCACTCCGGATCGCTCGTGATGGCGTTGCGGGCGATCGCGTTCCAGGCGACGCCCTGCGTCCCGAGTCGCGCGGTGCTCGCGATCGGCACGATCGCCCGGACCGAGCCCGGATACGCGACGGCCCACTCGAGAGCCTGCATCCCGCCGAGCGATCCGCCGCTGACCGCGAGCAGCGACTCGATCCCGAGCGCCCGGAGGAACGCGCGCTGCGCCCGGACCATGTCGCCGACCGTGACCACCGGGAATGTCGCGCCGTACGGCTTGCCGGTCGCGGCATCGACGGACATCGGGCCGGTCGAGCCGCGGCACGAGCCGATGAGGTTCGTGCACACGACGAAGTAGCGGTCCGTGTCGAACGCCTTACCCGGTCCGATCATCCCGTCCCACCAGCCCAGGCCGCTCTTGCCACGCTCGGCCGCGCCGACGCCATCCACGGTCGTGGGTGCGGTCGGGTCGTCGCTCCAGCCGGCGGCGTGCGCGTCGCCCGAGAGCGCGTGGCACACGAGGATGGTGTTGTCCTTCGCCGCGCCGAGCGTGCCATACGTCTCGTACGCGATGCGCACCGGCGCGAGCGTCTTCCCTGAATCCAGGCGCAACGGGTCCGGAAGATCGAGCGCCTGGGTGCGGATGGTGCCGACCGATCCGCGGGAAGGAAGCGTCCCCACCCCGATGACGCTACGCCGCGCGGTGGCGCAGCGCGCGCAGTGCGAGGACCGTACCGAGGATCGCGAGCGCGAGAGCGGCGCTGATCGCCCAGTGGTCGGCGACGTGTGGATCGATCGCCGGGTCGCCGAGGATCATCTCGCCGGCCGTCCAGACGAGCGCGAGCGCACCGAGCCAGATCAGGCGCGGCGCGCGATCCAGCACGAGCGCGATGGCACCGCTGCCGAACAGGACGATCGGGATGGAGATCACGAGCCCGAACGCGAGCAGCGGGAGGTCGCCGTGGGCCGCGCCGCCGACGCCGAGCACGTTCTCCACGCTCATCGCGGCGTCGGCCACGAGGATCGTGAGCACCGCCTCGCGCAGCGTGCCCGCGGGCCGCACGCTCGCGTGGGCGTCCGCGACAGCCGGGCGCACGAGCCGGTACGCGATGACCGCCAGCACGATGCCGCCGGCCAGCTGCAGGTACGGGATCGCGAGGAGGAACGTCACGACCGCGGCTGCAGCGATCCGCAGCACGACCGCGAGCCCGCCGCCGAGCACGATCGCCTGTCGCCGCTGCGCGTCGGGCAGCCGGCGGGCGGCCATGCCGATGAGGAGCGCGTTGTCGCCCGACAGCGCCAGGTCGATGAGGACGATCGCGATGACCGCGGAGAGATCCATCAGCCCATCAACCGTAGCAACGCCGTCGCCGCGGCCGAGAGCTCGGCGCCCTGCCGCACGAGGGCGTGGATCGCGCGCTTCGGCGGCGGATGCCCCTCGACGCGCAGCTGGACGAGGTCGCCGCGCCCGAGCTCCGCGCGGATGGCCATCTCCGGCAGGAGGGCGGCCCCGAGACCGGACAGCACGACCCGCTTGCAGGCCTCGGTGTTGTCCAGCTCCATCACGATGCGCGGGGCGGTCTCGCCCGCTGCGAAGAACGCCATCGTGATGGTCCGGAGGTACGCGGCCGGGTCCCGCACGACGAGGCCCGCCTGCGCGAGCTCGTCGATCTTCACCGACGTTCGCTTCGCGAGCCGGTGCGAGGACCCGACGACGACGGGCACGGCTTCGGTGAACAGCACGCGCGCGCTGAGGTCCGGCAGCAGGACGAGCTGGCTCACGAGGGCAAGCTCGACCTCCTCGGACCGGAGCAGATCGGCGACGAACCGCGAGTGGCCGCTCCGCACGAGCGTCTCGACCTGCGGATGGCGCGTCGCGAATCGGGCGAGCGCCCGCGGCGCGAGGTAGAGCGCGAGGTCCGACGCGAGGCCGACGGCCAACAGACCGCCGCGGGCCTCGCTTCCCGCTTTCGCCTCGGTCGCGCCGCGACGCAGTGACTCCATGGCGGCGATGGCGCGGGGCAGGAAGCGCCGCCCCGCCGGCGTGAGCGACACGCCGCGCCGTCCCCGCACCAGCAGCTGCGCCCCGAGCTCGCGCTCGAGGCCGTGCAGGCGGGCCGTGCAGGTCGGCTGGGTCAGTCCGAGAGCGTCGGCCGCGCGGCTGATCGATCCGCGGCGGTTCGCTTCGACGAAGGCCTCGACCTGACCCAGCTCCATTGCGCAGATATAGAAGAAATCTATGCTGCTAGCAAGCCGATAGGTATTCTCTATGCCATTTCGGATGCCTACGATGGGCCTGTTCGCACACGGAGGCATCAATGGCGGGCTTGAATCTGACCCAGAAGATCATCCAGAGCCATCTGACCGCGGGCGAGCTCAAGGCCGGCACCGAGGTCTCCCTCCGCGTCGACCAGGGCCTCCTCCAGGACACCACCGGGACCATGGGCTTCCTGCAGCTCGAGGAGCTCGGGGTCGAGCAGATCAAGATCCCGTTCGCGATCGTCTACGTCGACCACAACATCCTGGCGATCGACTTCAAGAACCCCGACGACCACATGTTCCTGCGCTCGTTCGCGCAGCGGCACGGGATCCACTTCTCCCGTCCGGGCACGGGCATCTGCCACTACCTGCACATGGAGCGCTTCGCGAGGCCGGGCCAGGTGCTCCTCGGCGCGGATAGCCACACGGTCATGGCGGGCTCGGTTTCGATGATCGCGATCGGTGCCGGCGGCCTCGACGTCGCGGTCGCGCTCGCGGGCCACGGATTCACGATGGCGATGCCCAAGGTGGTCGAGGTCCGCCTCGACAACAAGCTCGGCCCGTGGATCCAGGCGAAGGACATCATCCTCGAGCTCCTTCGGCGCCGCGACGTGAAGGGCGGCGTCGGGCGGATCTTCGAGTTCACCGGCCCCGGCGTGGAGACCCTGTCGGTCCCCGAGCGCGGGACGATCTGCAACATGATCGCGGAGCTCGGCGCGACCACCGGCATCTTCCCGAGCGATCGCCGGACGAAGGAATGGCTGACCGAGCAGAAGCGGCCCGCCGACTTCGTCGAGCTGCACGCCGACGACGGCGCGGGGTATGAGGAGCGCGAGGTCATCGACCTCGCGAAGCTCGAGCCGCTCATCGCGAAGCCGTCGAGCCCCGGCAACGTCGTGCCAGTGCGCGAGGTCGCCGGCATCAAAGTGCAGCAGGTGTGCGTCGGCTCGAGCGTGAACTCCGGTTACGCGGACCTCGCGATCGTCGCGGCCGTCATGAAGGGCAAGACCGCGCACCCGGAGGTCTTCATGACGGTCACCCCGGGCTCGAAACAGATCCTCGACGCACTCGCCGACGGCGGCGCGTACCAGGCGATGATCGCGAGCGGCGCGCGGATGCTCGAGCCTGCCTGCGGGCCCTGCGTCGGCATGGGCCAGGCACCGCCCACCGGAAGCGTCTCGGTCCGCACGTTCAACCGGAACTTCCCCGGCCGCAGCGGCACCGACAACGACCAGGTGTATCTCTGCAGCCCGACCACCGCGGCCGCAACGGCGCTGCGCGGTGTCATCACCGACCCGCGCGACCTCGGCGAGGAGCCGACGTTCACGGTCCCGGCGATGGACCCCGGGGTCGACGACTCGAACATCCTGATCCCCCTCCCGCTCGCGGAAGCGATGAAGGTCCACGTCGTCAAGGGCCCGAACATCCAGCCGCCGCCGCGGCAGACCGCGCTGCAGAACATGCTGCACGGCGAGGTGATCATCAAGCTCGGCGACAACGTGTCGACCGGCGACCTCTCGCCGGACGGCGCGGTCGTCATGGCGCTCCGCTCGAACGTGAACGCGATCGCCGAGTTCACGTTCCAGCGCTTCGACCCGACGTTCCCGCGGCGCGCGCGCGAGAAGGGCGGCGGCTTCATCGTCGCCGGCCAGAACTACGGTCAGGGCTCCAGCCGGGAGCACGCCGCGCTCGCGCCGAAAGCCCTGGGGATCCGCGCCGTCATCGCGCAGTCGTTCGCGCGGATCCACCGGCGCAATCTCATCTCGCAGGGGATCCCGCCGCTCGTGTTCAAGAACGAGTCGGACCTCGCGAAGATCGCGCAGGGCGACATGCTGACCATCGACGGTCTGCGCGAGGCGCTGCAGTCGAACAAGGACAACGAGATCGTCATCGCGCGCACTGACAAGGGCGTCGAGGTCCCACTCAGCGCAAGCTTCCTCCCGAGCGAGGCCCGCACGCTGCTCGCCGGCGGACTCCTCGCCGAGCTCAGGGCGGGCGGGGATACGCTCTCCGCCGGCGTGGTCGTGAGCGGATCGGTGGAGCAGGGCTCGCCGCAGGAGAGCGCCAACCGCTCGATCCCCGGCGACGAGCCGGTGAAGACCGCGAAGGAGGCGGCGCAGGCTCCAAAATGAGCGATGAGCGGCTTCGCCGCGAAGAGCGAATCCCTACTGCCGTAGGCGGTCTCCGGCAAAGCCGGAGATTGAGAAGGGCTCCAAAATGACCCATCGGATCACGCTCATCCCGGGCGACGGCACCGGCCCCGAGATCGTCGAGGCGACCCGGCGCGCGATCGAGGCGACCGGCGTGCAGATCGAATGGGACCGCCAGGAGATCGGTGTCCCGGCGATCGCGAAGTTCGGCACGCCGTTCCCGCCCGAGGCCCTCGCGTCCATCCGCCGAAACAAGATCGGGCTCAAAGGACCGCTCACGACGGAGCTCGGCACGGGCTTTCGGTCGGTCAACGTCGCGCTGCGGCGGGAGTTCGATCTCTACGCGAACCTCCGACCGGCGAAGACGTATCCGGGCGTGCGCGCGCCGATGGGCAACATCGACCTCGTCGTCGTGCGGGAGAACATCGAGGACCTTTACGCGGGCATCGAGTTCGACCTCGGGACGCCCGAGCTGACCGAGGTCCGCGCAGCCATCGAGAAGGCGAGCAAGCAGAAGATCCGCGAGGACGCGGCCATCTCGATCAAGTACATCTCCGAGATGGGCAGTCGCCGCATCGTGAAGTTCGCGTTCGAGTACGCGAGAGCGAATGGCCGAAAGAAGGTCACCGCGGTCCACAAGGCGAACGTCATGAAGTTCACCGACGGCTTGTTCCTCCGCGTGGCCGGCGAAGTGGCGCGGGACTACCCCGACATCGAGTTCGAGGACCGCATCGTCGACAACATGTGCATGCAGCTCGTGCAAAAGCCGGAGCTCTACGACGTGCTCGTCCTCCCGAACCTGTACGGCGACATCGTCAGCGACCTCGTCGCCGGGCTCGCGGGGGGCCTCGGCGTGGCGCCGGGCGCGAACATCGGCGAGAACGGTGTTGCGGTGTTCGAAGCCATTCACGGCTCCGCCCCGAAGTACGCCGGCCAGAACAAGGTGAACCCGATGGCCCTCATGCTCGCGGGTACCCTCATGCTCCGGCACATCGGCGAGCGCGAGGCCGGCGACCGGCTGGAGCGCTCGATCGCCGCGGTGGTCGCCATGGGCAAGGACGTCACCTACGACCTCAAGCCGGATCGCGACGACCCGACGGCGGTGGGCACGAAGGAGTTTGCCGACGCGGTGATCACGCAGATGGAGGCGGTGCATGCCTGAGCAGGATCCTCGCAACCCGAGGCGGTTCCTCTACAGCACGAAGACGAAGTACGAGTTCCAGTTCGGCTACTCCCGCGCGGTCCGCCACGGCAACGTCATCCGGGTCGCCGGGACGGCGGGGCGCGACGACAACGGCGTGCCACTCACCGGCGGCGTCGTCGAGCAGACCAAGCGCGCGCTCGCGATCATCAAGGCGGCGATCCTCGACCTTGGCGGCAGGGTCGAGGACACGATCATGACCCGGGTCTACGTCGCGGACGCTGCGTCGATCGAGAGTGTCGCCGTCGTCCACGGGGACTTCTTCCGGGACATCCGCCCGGCCACGACGATCGTCCAGGTGAGCTTCATCGACTCGCGGGTCCTGGTGGAGATCGAGGCCGAGGTCGTCTACGGCGCCGCGGATGACAAGAAGGCCGGATGAGCACGGTCCGCGTCGTCGTCACCGGGGCCACCGGTCAGGTCGCGTACGCGCTGCTCCCCCGCATCGCCGCGGGCGAGATGTTCGGCTCCGACGTCGAGATCGATCTCCGGCTCTCGGACATCCCGCCGGTGATCGAGAAGGCGAAGGGCGTCGTCATGGAGCTCGAGGACGGGGCGTACCCGCTGCTCGCCCGCGTCACCGCCAGCAGCGACCGGACGGAGAGCCACCGCGACGCCGATTGGGTGCTGCTCGTGGGCAGCGTGCCGCGCGGTCCGGGCATGGAGCGGGGCGACCTCATCCGGAAGAACGGACCGATCTTCGTCGACGAGGGCAAGGCCATCGCCCAGTACGGCTCGAAGAACGTGCGCGCCGTGGTGATCGGCAACCCCTGCAACACGAACTGCCTCATCGCGCGGCACGCCGCCGGTGACAGCGTGCCCGCCGATCGATGGACCGCGCTCACGCGACTCGATCAGAATCGCGCGACCGCGCTCCTTGCAGCGCGGGCGCGAATGCGCACGAAAGACGTCAAGCATCTAGCGATCTGGGGCAACCACAGCGCGACGCTCTACCCGGATTTCACCAACGCGACGGTCGGCGGCAAGCCGGCGGACCAGGCCGTGGAGCGCACCTGGCTCGAGACCGAGTTCATCCCCGCGGTCCAGCAGCGCGGAGCGGCGGTGATCGCCGCGCGCGGCGCGTCGAGCGCGTTCTCCGCGGCGCAGGCGATCGTCGACCACGTGAAGAGCCTGGTCAACCGCACCACGGATGACGGCTGGTTCAGCGCCGCGGTGGTGTCCGACGGCAGCTATGGCGTCGCCCGCGGGATCGTCTCGTCCTTCCCGCTTCGATCCAAGGGCGACGGCGGCTACGAGATCGTCCAGGGTGTGCGGCTCGAGGGCTTCGCGAAGGCGAGGATCGACGCGACGATCGCGGAGCTCGAGAAGGAGCGCGACATCGTGAAGGATCTGCTCGGCTAGACGCGGCCCAGAGGCTATCGGCGAGCGGTCGTCAAGTCAGACCCCTCCGGCGCCCGGCAGACGCTTCAGGATCTCGGTCTGCGCGATGTTGATCGTGTGGACCTCGACCGTGAGCAAGTGCACGGCCGTCAGCGTCTCGTGGTCGGCTTCCGCCCGCGCGTCATTCGCGGCCTGGATCACGTTCTGGCCGACGATGATGATCGGCAGCAGGACGAGCTGAAGGAACGTCTGCGCCACCCAGCTGACGATGACGATCACCTCGCCTGACGCGAGCGCGGCCGGAAGCGAGACGAGGGCGATCGCCGCAAACACGTACGCGATCCACATCGAGCCGACCGTCTTCGTGATCCGAACGGCGAGCCAGCTGTTGAACCGCCCTGCGGCGCCGGATCCGTGGATCTCGCCGAGGACGTGGGTGCTCTGCACGAGCCGGGGCCGGTGCCGTTTCGCGGCGTCGAGGTCCGAGATGCTCACCGATTCCTCCTTGCGCGTTTGGCTGACGTTCTACAGCACCGGTCGCGCCTGGACTGTCATGCTGGTCGCCGATGCAGCCGGAGCACGTCGATGTGGCAATCGTCGGTGGGGGCCCCGCCGGCCTTTCCGCCGCCCTCATGCTCGGACGGTGCCTTCGCCGCGTCGTCGTCATCGATGCCGGCGAGCAACGCAACCGCAAGGCGCACGCGATCCACGGGTACCTGACCCGGGATGGGACCTCGCCGACCGACCTCCTCCGCGCGGCCGAGACGGAGCTCACGCGGTATCCGACCGTCACGCTCCAGTCCGGCATCGTCACCGGCGTCGACGGCGCGCGCGGCGCATTCGCCATACGGACCGCCGACGGCGGCGTAGTCAACGCGCGGCGCGTGCTGCTCGCGACCGGGGTGATCGACGTCGTTCCGGGCATCGAGGGGCTGCCCGAGCTGTTCGGGCGCAGCGTCCACCACTGCCCGCACTGCGACGGCTACGAGTACGCGGATCGGCCGATCGGCGTCTACGGGCAGGCCGGGCCGGGCGTGGAGGCGGCGCTCGCGATGCTCGCGTGGAGCGACGACGTCGTGCTGTTCACCGACGGACGGCCGCTCGCCCCGGAGGATCGCCGACGCTGCGAGGCGCTCGGCGTGACCGTGCGCGAGGAGCGCGTCGTGCGGCTCGAGGGTCAGGACGGCCGCCTCGAGCGCGTCGCCCTCGCCGGCGGACCGACGGTCGCGCGCGCGGCACTGTTCCTCGTGGCCGGTCAGCGCGAGCAGTCCGATCTCGCGAAGAAGCTCGGCTGCGAGATCAACGCGGACGGTGTGGTCGTGGCCGACGAGCACGAGGTCACTCGCGTGCCGGGCGTGTACGTCGCGGGCGACGCCGCGGTCGGCGAGCAGCTCGTGGTCGTGGCCGCGGCGCAGGGCGCGATCGCCGCGACGAAGATCCATGCCTCGCTCTGGGAAGAGGATCTGCGGCAGCGGGTCCCGCGGAGCTAGACGGTGGCGACGCTCGCGTAGATCGCGTTCAGGAACCGGCTGGGCACGCGGCCCAGAAGCCGCGCTCCGTTGAATCCGGCGGCCGGCGCGACCGCGAGCCACGTCGTGTAGCTGATCGGATGCGGGACCCAGTGGTTCCCTCGGTCCGCGTCGTATTCGACGAGGACGAATCGCCCGCCCGGTGCCAGGTACGAACGCACGAGCGCGAGCACCGGCGCCTTGTCCCGTACGAAGTGGAGCGAGTTCGCCATCAGCACGCCGTCCATCCCGCTGAATCCGAGCGGGCGCGTGAAGTCGGCGGACCGCTGATCCAGGCGCACCGCGCCGAACTGCGCCCGGACCGCCGCCGCCTGCGACGCGAGCGCGCCGCGGTCCTGATCGATCGAGTGGATCATGCCGCGCGATCCGACCAAGTCCGCGAGCGCGAGGGTGAACGCCCCAGTGCCCGATCCGAGCTCGAGCCAGGTCTCACCCGGTGCGACCGCATCGCGGATGAGCCCGACGTGATCGGTGTGGTCTATGGAGCGATGTCGGTCCGCGCCCGCTTGCGGGCGTAGGCGCGGGTGTCGGCATTGTCCACGAGGGCCTTCGCGGTCTTGCCGTCCAGCGGGTACGTCGAGATGCCCCACGACCGCGCAGGCATCCGGATCGTGCCGCCGTCGGGCAGCTCGACCTGGCTGTGATCGAGCTCGTCCATGAGCCGCTGCACGACGCGCTCGGCCTCTTCGCGCGGCGTGTCGGGCATCACGATCGCGAACTCGTCGCCGCCGTAGCGGGCCGGGATGTCCTCCGTCCGCACCCGGCGGCCGATGAGCCCGCCGAGCGTCCGCAGCACGGCATCGCCGGCGAGGTGACCATACGTGTCGTTCACCCGCTTCAGCCCGTCGATGTCGAAGTACGCGACCGCCAGCGTGGCCGATCGCCGCTCGGCGCGGGCGACCTCCTCCTCGAGGCGGTCGTAGAAGTAGCCGTAGTTGTGGATCCCGGTGAGCGCGTCGGTGTTCGCTGCGCGCTTGAGCCGCTCGTGCAGCTCGGCGACGTCGATCGCGGCCGCGATCTGCGCGGCCACGGCCTGCAGCAGCGTCAGGTCGCGCTGGCCGAACACGCCGGCCGACGGATGCGACACGACCAGCGCGCCGATCGCCTTGCCGGACGACACCAGGGGTACGACCATCTCGGACCGCACGTTCGGGTCGCCGATGTAGCGCGGATCGCTTCGCACGTCGTCGACGATCTGAGCCTCGCCGTGCGCCACGACCCAGCCCACGAGACCGGTGCCGCTCTCGACGCGGGTCGGGCCGGCGAGGTCGGTGCGCGCGCCCGCGGCGGAACGGACGACGAGGTCACCGGTGGACTCCTCGCGCAGGAGGATCGTGAACGCGGCCCCGGCCATGTGCCGTTCGAGGATGGCGAGGATGCGTGACAGGAGCTGCTGCATGTCGAGCAGGGTGTGGAACTCGGGCGTGATCTCGGCGAGGATCGCGAGCTCGCGCGACGCCCCGACCTCGACCTCGGCCGCCGCGACCGCGCCGCGAGCCTCGATCAGCGTGATGAACTCGTCCACGATGGCCGGGTCGTACCAGGCCCCGGCGAGGGTGCGCAGCTCCGCGACGGCCGCCTCGGGATGGAGCGCGCGCCGATACGGACGGTCCGCGAGCATCGCCTCGTAGCCGATCGCGACCGCGAGGATCCGGGCCGGCAGGGGGATGTCCTCGCCCTTCTGGCCGTCGGGATAGCCTGTGCCGTCCCACCGCTCGTTCGCGTGACGGACGATCGGCACGACCGTCCGGAGGAATTCGATGGACTCGAGGATCCGCGCGCCGAGCAGCGGGTGCTCCTGCACGATCTTCCGCTCCTCCGGCGTGAGCGGGCCGCTCTTCGCGAGGATCGTCGCGGGCACGCCGATCTTGCCGAGCGAGTGGAACAGCGAGCCGTAGCGGAGGTCGCGCAGGGTCGGGTCGTCGAGACCGAGACGCTCGCCGATCGCGACCGCATCGGCCGCGATGCGCCGCTGGTGGTCCTCGTGATAGCCGTCACGCGCCTGGATCATCGCGGTGAGCTTCGAGACCGTCGAGAGATACGCGTCGTCGAGCTTCAGGTAGAGCCGCATCGAGCGGATCGCGGTCGCGCCCATGCCGGCGAGGACGCCGATGAGCTCCCGCTCGTCACCGGTGAACCGGTGCGGATCTTCCCACGTGACCAGAAGCGCGCCCACCGACTCGGACGCCGCGCGCAGCGGCTGCACGTACAGCGCGCGATATCCCCACTCGGTCAAGCGGGACCGCGTCGGCTCGGCCGTCTGCTCGGAATCGGTGATCTCGACGGGCTTGCCCGACGCGATGGCGTCCGCGATGGCGCTGGGGCCGGCCTTCGCGAGCGCGAAGTGCTCGGAGGGCAGCCGCCCGGTCGTGTTGCCCGCGAATTCGAGCGTCTCGCCTCCGGTGTCGAGGTAGACCGCTGCGGCCGAGGCCCCGATCGACTCGACGAACGCCTTGGCGAACAGCTTCACGACGTCGGCCATCCGGCGCTGGCTGTTGAGCTCGACGCCGGTGCGGTGCAGGTCCACGAGCCGCTTGGACAGGCCGCTCGCGCGCGCGTAGAGATCGGCGCGCTCGATCGCGGTGGCGGCCTCGTTCGCGATCGCCGAGAGCAGCTCGAGGTCACCCTCGTCGTACGCATTCGGCTTGACGCTCTGCACCGAGAGCGCGCCGACGACGACACCTTGGATCCGCATGGGCGCGACAAGGACCGAACGCTCGTTGATCGTGCCCCACGCGCTGCGAACAAGTCCGAGCTTCGGGAGGTCGCGGATGGTGTCGCGGACGATCACCGGCTCGCCCCGCTCGACGACGAGGCCGGCGAGCGTCCCCTCCAGGGCACCGTCCTCCTGGGGCAGCTCGGTGTTGAGGTCCACGAGGTACCGATAATCCACGACGCCTCGCACCCGGTCCACGATCGCGACGAAGAACGCATCGGATTCGAGCACCGTGCGCACTTGCGCGTAGACGGCCCGGAACACCTCGGTCGTGTCCAGTGACATTCCGACGGCGTGGCCGACCTCGACGAGCGTGGCCAAGAGGCGCGCGCGCCGCTCGGCGACGAAGCGCGCCCGGATGTCGAGGTAGCCGAACACGAACAGGGGGATGCCGGGGACCAGGAACCACGGCTGGATGAGGATGATCTCGATCGTGATCACCGCAGCGAGGCTCCAGAGGAGCTGCGCCCGGCCGGTGCGAACGAACCAGCGCCAGCCCTGCAGGACCAGGCTGCCGCGCAGGGCGCTGAGCAGTAGGTAGAGCTGCCCGAGGTCGACCGCCACCAAGACGAGCACCGCGAGCACGGCCGCGGGGATCGATGCGGTGGTGCTCATATCGGTCCCGAGCGCGCGCCACAGGAT
>DATCOR010000129.1:0-4162 GCA_036564585.1 Candidatus Limnocylindria bacterium
CGCGCCACGAAGAGCGGAAGCATCATCGAGACGCCTGGATACGCGACGGCGAAGGACCGGGTGACCGTGAACATCACCGGCGGCGCGAGCTCGATCACCGTGCGGTAGGCGGGTCAGTCCCGGCCGCGCCACCCGGCGCGACGGACGCTGCGGGCGAAGATCTTGCGCTGCCGCTTGTCCTCCGACCGCGCGACCGCATCACGCTTCTTCGAGATGAAGGCCTCCTCGCGCTCGAGCTTGCGGTACCCGACGTAGCGGTCGCGGTCGAGGCGGCCCGCGTCGAGGGCCGCGCGGATCGCGCAGCCCGGCTCGGCCTCGTGGGCGCAGTCGGGGAACCGGCACTCTCGGGCGATGAGCTCGACGTCCGCGAACACCGCCGACAGCCCCGAGTCGGCGTCCCAGAGCTGGAGCTCGCGCATGCCGGGGGTGTCGATCACGATGCCGCGGCCCTCGACGACCACGAGCTCGCGGTGGGTCGTCGTATGACGCCCGCGCCCGTCCTCGCGGACATCGGCCGTCGCGCGCTCGGTGCCGGTGAGCACGTTCAGGAGCGTCGTTTTCCCGACCCCCGACGGGCCGAGGAAGACGGCCGTCCGTCTCGGACGGCAGTACGTCTCGAGGACCTCGAGGCCCGCCCCGGTCCGGGCGCTCACCGCGTGCACCGGGGTGCCCGGCACGACCACGGCGACCGCGACGAGCGTCGCCTCAAGGTCGGCGCACAGATCGGCCTTGCTCAGGAGGAGCACCGGCGCGGCGCCACTCTCGTACGCGACGGTGACGTAGCGTTCGATGCGGCGCAGGTTCGGTTCCGTATCGAGCGACGCGACGACGAACACGACGTCGACGTTGGCGGCCGCGACCTGCTCGAGGGTCAAACCGAGGTTGGTCTTCCGGGAGAACGCCGTGCGGCGGGGCAAGAGCGCGTGGATCACGCCGTCGTGCTGCAGCACCCAGTCGCCGACCACCGGGAAGTCGGCGGGCGCGCTCGTCTCGTGGCGGAAGCGGCCGGACACGACCGCGGGCAGCTCGCCGCTCTCGGTGAACAGCAAGTAGCCGCCGCGGTGCTGCGTCGCGACGCGTGCAGGTGCGAGGTCGTCGCGGGCGAAGGTCGAGCGGACAGCCTCCCACGCGGGATCCCATCCGAGGTCGGCAAGGCAGGAATGCATCGCGCCTCCTTCAAAGTCGTCGTGGACCATCCGGTCACGACGCCGAAGGACGAAGGTCAGGCGGCGGCGCGTCCGGAGGTGCGCGCATCGAGCAGGGTGGTCGCGGCAAGCTCGGTCATCGAACGCACCTCCATCCGTCGTCGCGCGATCCGCGCGTCGCCGCAACAGTAGCATCGGCGTCGAGTGAAGGGCCTCCTCCGCCTCATCGCCGTCGTCGGCATGCTCGTCGCCATGTCCGCGCCGGCGCGCGCCGCGGACACCGGCTGGACGATCGATCAGTTCCGCTCCGACATCACGATCCGGCCCGATGGCTCGCTCGCGATCCTCGAATCGATCGACGTCGACTTCAGCGGGCTGCAGAAGCACGGCATGTTCCGCGACATCCCGACCCGCTACCAGTACGACGACACCCACGACCGCCTCTACCGCCTCGCGGTCCAGTCGGTCACGGACGCATCGGGTCGCGCGGTGACCTATCAGGTGACCGCCGGTGACGTCACCGAGATCAAGATCGGCGACCCGGGCCGCACGGTCAGCGGCAAGCAGACCTACCGGATCCGCTACACGGTCGCGGGCGCGCTCAACGCGTTCGCGGATCACGACGAGCTGTACTGGAACGTGAACGGCGATCAGTGGGGAGTCCCGACCACGATCGCTCGGGCGAATGTCCTGGTTCCCGCGGTCGGCGCGCTCCAGCGTGTGGCGTGCTTCCAGGGTTCGACCGGCTCGACCGAGCCGTGCGTCGCCGATATCGGCGGGAACACCGCTGTATTCGGCTCGACGCACGCACTTCCGCCGGGCGAGCAGCTCACGATCGTCGCGGCGCTCGCGAAGGGCGCGGTGGCCGTCCCGCCCCCGATCCTCACCAGCCGACCGCGCGGGTTCGTCGATTACTTCTCTTCACCGCTCGGATCCGTCGTCGCGGTCATCGTCCTGATCGGCGGCCTGTTCGCGGTGTGGCGGCTCTGGTGGACGCGCGGCCGGGACCGCGGCGCGCCGCGCGGCGCGATCGTCGCCGAGTACGAGCCGCCCGCGAAGCTACGGCCCGCCCAGCTCGGCGTGCTGGTCGACGAGAGCGCCGATCCGCGCGACCTCGTGTCGACGATCGTCGATCTCGCGGTGCGCGGTCACCTCACGATCACCGAGCACGCGAAGCAGGGCCTGTTCGGCCACACCGATTGGACCCTCGACAAGACCAATCCCGGCGACGATCTCCTGCCGTATGAGAAGCGGCTGTTCGAAGGGCTGTTCAAAGACGGCGACAGCGTGCTGTTGTCATCGCTGAAGGGGAAGTTCCAGCCGACGCTCAACGGTGCCGAAGACCTCCTCTACAAGGACGCGACCGAACGGGGCTGGTTCGTCGCGGATCCCTCGCGCGTGCGCACCATGTACGCCGGCCTCGGCTGCGTGACCGCGGCGATCGGGATCGGGCTCGTGTTCTTCCTCGGGCAGCTCCTCGGGTGGGGTCTGGTCGGCCTGGCGATCGTGCCCGTCGGCCTTGCGCTCCTGCTGATGAATCGCGCCATGCCGGCGCGGACCGCGACCGGCGCAGCCCTGCTCGCGCAGACCCTCGGGTTCAAGCGCTACATGGAGACCGCCGAGACCGACCGGGCCGCGTTCGCCGAGAAGGAAGGCCTGTTCACCGCGTACCTGCCGTACGCGGTGATGTTCGGAAGCGTCGAGAAGTGGCTGCGGGCGTTCTCGGGGCTGGATACAGCGAAAGCCGTGTCGAGCTTCTACGTGGGACCGGGCCCGTTCAACGCGCTCGCGTTCTCCAACAGCTTCGGCTCGTTCTCGAACACGCTCGCCTCGACGGTCGTCGCCACGCCCGCGGGGCGCGGCGGCAGTGGCTTCTCGGGTGGCGGCTTCTCCGGCGGTGGTGGCGGCGGTGGGGGAGGCGGCAGCTGGTGAGCGGGCCCGACCCGCAGGCACTCGCCCAGCGCGTCGAGGATCGCATGGCGACGTACTCCGTGCCCGGTGTCGCCATCGGCGTCATCGATGCGGATGGGCCGCGCGCCTGGGGCTTCGGGGTGACGAACGTGGACCATCCCCTCCCGGTCGATCCCGACACGGTGTTCGAGATCGCGTCGATCACGAAGACGATGACTGCGACCGTTGCCGCCCGGCTCGCTGCAGCGGGCCGGCTCGAT
The DNA here is from genome assembly GCA_036564585.1 of Candidatus Limnocylindria bacterium. Taxonomy (GTDB): domain Bacteria; phylum Chloroflexota; class Limnocylindria; order P2-11E; family P2-11E; genus UBA4735. The sequence continues at coordinate 3,317 of DATCOR010000129.1, forward strand.
CTCGACGCGCCGGTCCGGCGCTACCTGCCCGAGTTCGCGGTCGCCGACGCGACGGTCGGCGAGTCGGTGACGGTGCGCGACCTGTTCACCCACACCGCGGGCTGGTTCGGCGAGTACCTGGTACCGACGGGGCGCGGCGACGACGCGATCGCGAAGGCCGTCTCCTCGATGGCCACGCTCGAGCAGGTCGCGCCTGTCGGGACGTTCTCGTACAACAACGTCTCGCTCATCGTGGCGGGCCGGATCATCGAGGTCGTCTCGGGGCGCGCGTATCGCGACGCGGTGCGCGAGCTCCTGTTCGGGCCGCTCGGGATGGACCATACGGCGTTCGACGCGGCCGACGTGCTGTACGAGCGCGTCGCGGCCGGACACACCGTCCGCGATGGCCGGGCCGTCCGCGTGCGCAACCGATTGAGCGACAGCAGCAGCGGCGATCCGGTGGGTGGCGTGCGCTCCACGGTCAACGACCTGCTGCGGTACGCGCGATTCCACATCGGCGACGGGACCGCGCCGGATGGGACGGCGATCCTTCCCGCCGAAGCTCTTCGGGCAATGCGTGAGCCACGCGTTCCGACGGGGCAGCTCAGCCAGGTCGGCCTGAGCTGGTTCCTCGACGACCGCGGCGGCACGACGGTCGCGACCCATGGCGGCGCGACCGTCGCGCACATGAGCCAGCTGGCGCTCGTCCCGGAGCGCGGCGCCGCGCTCGTCATCCTCACGAACGGTGCGAACGGCGTGCGGCTCTGCGCGGATCTGCAGGAGTGGCTGCTGCGGGATTGGCTCGGCCTGCCGGCGCGCGCGACGGCGGTGATCCTCGAGCGCCAGCCCGATCTCGCGCCGTACGCC